>CAYMFP010000188.1:0-6384 GCA_964389385.1 uncultured Phycisphaeraceae bacterium
CAACAGCTCCGCGTTGTCGTTGATGTCCTGGCTCGTCATCCCCAGGTGGATGATCCCCCGCGCCCTCGGGCACCGGTCCCCCCACGCGTGCACGTGGCTCATCACGTCGTGCCGCAGCTCGCGCTCGTACTTCTCCGCGAGGCGGATGTCCTCGTCCGTCACCTCGAGGTTCGCCCGCAGCTCCGCCACCTGCTCGGCCGAGACCGGCAGCCCCAGCTCGTGCTGCGCCTCCGCCACCGCCAGCCAGATCTTCCGCCACAGCGAGAACTTGTGCCGCGGCGACCAGATCCGCAGCATCTCCGGAGAGGCGTTCCGCGTCGCCAGCGGCGACAGATACGTGTCGTACGGGCTCGTCTCGTTCATGCGGTCTCAGGGTAGGGCGACACGCACGCCGACTCCCCCACTTCCCGCCGCCGATGCTCAGCCGGTCAGCGGCTCCAATCCGCCCTCACGGGCATCGACAGCGGGCCGGCTCATCCCGGTCTCACCTCGTCCTCCTCGATCGCGCGCACGATCTCCCGTGCCACGTACACCCGCCCGTACTCCCCGCCCGTCACCTCCTCCAGCACCCCGACGGAGGCCAGCCGATCGATCAGGTTCTGAGCGCCCTGCGGCGAGAGCGAGAACATCTCGGCGACCTGCCCCACCCGCACGGCCGGGCGTTCGAACAGCCGCTGCACAAGCTGCGGCAGCAGCGAGCTCCACCGCGGCTGCGTCACCCGCCGGACGAACTCGTCGCGGAGGTCCAGCAGGCGCCGCGCACGGCACAGCCCGTCCTCGGCCTGGGTCGCCACGGCGTCGCAGAAGAACCGGCACCAGCTCTCCCAATCCCCATGCGTGCTCACCCTCAGCAGCAGGTCGTAGTACTCGCGCCGGTGCTTCTCGAAGTACGCGCTGATGTACACGATCGGCCGCGAGAGAGGCCCAGACTTCGAAAGCATCAGGCCGGCGATCAGCCTCCCGAGACGCCCGTTGCCGTCGGCGTAGGGATGGATCGCCTCGAACTGATAGTGCGCCATTGCCGCCTCGATCACCTGCGGGTACCGGACCTCCCTGGGCGGCCGGACCCCGTCTGGGTTCAGGAATGCTTCCAGGTCCCGCATGCAGGCATCGAGATGCTCACCCGCCGGTGGAGGGACGAACCGTGCGGCTTCGAACCGCTCGTCCGCACCGCCGATGTGGTTCTGACGCGAGCGAAACCGCCCCGGCTGCTTCTCGTCTCCCCGCACCCCCTCCATCAGCAGGGCGTGCATCTCGTGGAACAGGCGCACGCACAGCGGCAGCGGACTCTCGGCCCCGTGGTCCAGAGCGCGCAGGTAGTTGTACACCTCGACGGCGTCGCCCCTTGCCGGCGGCCGATCCACCTCCACCAACGCGACCTCCTCCACCGAGGCGATCGTGTTCTCGATCTGGCTCGAGAGCTTGGCCTCGCGGCGTCGAAACGGCGCCAAGAGGAGTTCGGCGTTCGGCAGGCTAAACGTCGTCGCGTCGACCCGAACCAAGGCTTGCTCCGCGGCCGAGATGCCCGGGTACAAACGCCCGATAAACGCGTCTCGATCCACCCCCTTCGGCGGGAGCGGGTCCGGCAGAAAAGCCTCTCCGGCCACGGGAACGGGCTCTTCGATCCCGTTCCGCACACGACGATTATACCCAATCGTGGGGATGAGCCTGCCCGGAAAGCCTGCCTGGAAGTGGGTCCCGTCCATGCCAAGGAGTATTGGTATCCCGGGACTACATGCCAAGACTACACCCCGTAGAGTTTCAATCCGCGCCCAAGACGCCAACAAGTCTTCCAATCTCCGCCGCGGGCCCTCTGCCAGCCCACTCGCCCTCCCCACCGGCCCCCCTCGCCGGCCAGCGATGCCGGACGCCCTCCCCGCTCACTCGTCGTCGTCGGCCGCCGCCCTCTTCTTGCCCCTGTCCCCCCACCGCTTCCGGTCGTCCCTCTGCAGCTCCACCGACTGCCCGCCGAACAGGCAGACGCTCCCCTCCCCGAGCGCGTCGGTGAGCATCTTGATCGTCTCCGGCGCCATCGCCAGCCGCAGCTGCTCCGACGGCTGGAGGGTGATCCACCGGTCCTCCGTCTCCACGACCAGGTCGAACGCGTACGCCTCGCGCCGCTGCCCCGCGATCTCCTTCGGCACCGACCGCGCCGTCTCCACGATCGCCCGCAGCCCGGCCGAGGACTTCCCGTTCAGCACCGGCTCGCGCACGAACACGACCAGCTTGCCCTTCTCCTTCGGCACCCCGTCGATCGGCACCAGCCGGTCGATGATCAGCTGCGGGTCCCCGCGCGAGTGGTCCACCCGCCCCTCGAAGAACTTCGGCTCGTCCTCCTCGAGCAGGTGCCCGAACTGCTGGTACACCGTCGCGAACATCACCGCGTCGGCCGTGCCCTCCTTGTCCTCGATCGTGAGGATCGCCATCTTCTGCCCGGCCGTCTTGCCGTTGCGCACCACGATCGGGCGCACCGACTGCACCATCGCCGGCACCATCACCCGCACGTCCTGCCCCACGTCCTTGAGCCCCGGCACCGTCACCTGCGTGAAGCACCGGGCCCACGCCCCCCACTGCTCCAGCGGGTGGCTCGAGACGTAGAACCCCAGCGTCTCCTTCTCCTGCTTGAGCGTCTCCGCCTCGCTCCACGGATCCACCTTCACCAGCGTCCCCGCCGCCTCGGCCGGCGCGCTCGCCGCCGGACCGTCGCCCCCGCCGAACCCGAAGAGCTGCTCCTGCCCGCTCGCCTTGTCCTGCGCGATCTTCTGCCCCGCCGCCACCGCCGCCTCGATCGTCGCCACCACGCTCGCCCGCGCGTCACGCCCGTGCACCGAGTCGAAGCACCCGCTCTTCACCAGCGCCTCGATCGTCGCCTTGTTGCACGCCGTGCTCGGCACGCGCTCGCAGAAGTCGAAGATCGACTTGTACGGCCGGCGCTCCCGCCCGGACGCCCCGTCCGCCGCCGCCCCCTCCCGCTCCGCGATGATCGCCTCGATCGCCTTCGCCCCGGCCCCCTTGATCGCCCGCAGCCCGAACCGCACGTGCCCGTTGCGGCTCGTCCGCGGCTCGCCCTGCGCGAACACGACGCTGAACTCCGCGTCCGACAGGTTCACGTCCGGCGGGCGCACCTCCACGCCCGTCTTCACCACAGCCCCCGTCCTCGGATCGACGAACCGCGTCCGGCGGCAGTCGTCCAGGTACGGGATCCAGTCCGCCACCTTCTGCGCCTGGCTCTCGTACGTCAGGAACGCGGCCATGTACTGGTTCGGGAAGTACGTCTTCAGGTACGCCGTCTGGTACGCCACGATCGCGTACCCCGTCGAGTGGCTCTTGTTGAAGCCGTACCCCGCGAACTTCAGGATCAGGTCGAACAGCTCCTCGGCCTTCTCCCTCGCCAACCCCTGCTTCGCGGCGCCCTCCACGAACTCGCCGCGGTTCTGGTTGATGATCTTCTCTTTCTTCTTGCTGATCGCCTTGATCAGCGTGTACGCCTGCCGCAGGGGGATGCCGCCCAGCTCGTGGACGATCTGCATCACCTGCTCCTGGTACACCATGATCCCGTACGTCTCGTCCGTGAACTTCTCGACGATCGGGTGGACCTTCGGCACCTCCTGCTGCCCGTGCTTGCGCTGGTTGTAGTCCGGGATCAGGTCCATCGGGCCCGGGCGGAACAGCGCGTTCGCCGCGATCAGGTCCCCCAGCCGGTCCGGCCGCATCTCCACCAGCAGCCGCCGCATCCCGCCCGATTCGAACTGGAACACCCCCGTCGTGTCCCCGCGACGGAACAGCTCGAACACCGTCTGGTCTCTGTAGTCCAGCCGGTCGAGGTCGAGCGGGTGGGCGTACGTCTCCACGACCCCGCCCGGCCGCTCCGCCGACCCGCCGCCCCGCTTCTTCGCCTCCCTCCGCTCGAACTCCTCGCCCCGCCCCACCGCCTCCCAGATCTCCCGCTCCCCCAGCCCCTCGCGGATCAGCTTCTTCGCCCGCTCGATGACCGACAGGGTCCGCAGACCCAGGAAGTCCATCTTCAGCAGGCCCATCTTCTCGCACGTCGGCCCGTCCCACTGCGTGACGACCTCGTGCTCGCCCGCCCCGGACTGCTTGTACAGCGGGCAGACCTCGTACAGCGGCTTCGTCGCCACGATCACGCCCGCCGCGTGCACGCTCGAGTGCCGCGCCTGCCCCTCCAGCCGCCGCGCGTTGTCGATCACGCGCTTCACCGCCGGGTCGCGGTCGTAGAGCGCCCGCAGATCGGGCTCCTTGTCGAGCGCCTTGTCGATCGTGATCTTCAGCTCTTCCGGGATCAGCTTCGCGAGCCGGTCCGCCTCCGGCAGCGGCATCCCGTGCACCCGCGCCACGTCCCGGATCGCCGCCTTCGCCCCCAGCGTCCCGAACGTGATGATCTGCGCCACGTACCCGTACTTGCGACGCACGTAGTCGATCACCGCCCCGCGCCCGTCCTGGCACAGGTCGATGTCGATGTCGGGGTACTCCGTCCGGTCCGGGTCCGTGAACCGCTCGAACAGCAGCCCGTACTCCACCGGGCACGCGTTCGACAGGCCCAGCACGTACCCCACCATCGTCCCCACGCCCGAGCCGCGCGCGTTCGCCGGGATCCCCTGCTGCCGGCCCCAGTTCACGAAGTCCCACACGATCAGGAAGTACGCCGAGATCAGCTTGTCCGCGAGGATCTGCAGCTCCCGGTTCAGCCGCGCCCACCGCGCCGCCTGCAGCTCCCGGTGCTTCCGCGCCACCTCGCCCTCGCCCTCGGCGCCAGGACGCCCCGCCCGCGCCGCGTCCGTCTCCCCGTGCCGGTATTCCAGGATCTCCGGCCCGTACCGCCACACCATCCCCGCCTCGGCCAGCATCCGCAGCGCCCTGTCGCACCGCTCCTTCAGCTCCGCCGGGTCGGCCGTGTCCTTCGTCTCGTCGAACGGCGCCAGCTCGAACTTCGCGCAGTACGCCTTGAACCACCCCGTCAGGTCCCCCCCGAACTCCTCCGGCCGCGGAAGCTCGTCCTCGCCCGGGCTGAACACCTTCACCACCGGCGCGTGGTTCGCCCCCACCGGCAGCTCGACGCGGCACCGCTCCGCGATCCGCACCGTGTTCTCGAGGCTCTCGATCCCCGCGTCCCCGTACTTCTCGTTGTTGTACTCGGGGCCCCCGAAGATCGCCCACATCTCCTCCGGGCTCTTGACGTACAGCTCCGGCGTGTACCGCATCCGCGCCGGGTCGTCCTTCACCTTCCCCGTCGAGATGCAGATCAGCGTGTCGTGCGCGTCGTGGTCCTCGGCCAGCAGGAAGTGCGAGTCGTTGTCGCACACCAGCGGCAGGTCCAGCTCCCGCGCCAGCCGGATCAGGTGCGGGTTGATCGCGATCTGCTCCCGCACGTGGTGCTGCAGCTCCACGTAGAACCGCGGCCCCGTCTCCGTCGGCGCGAACACCCTCCGGTGCCACTCCGCCGCCTCCACCGCCGCCTTCCAGTGCGCCTTGTCCTTCGTCTCCTCGTACCGCAGCAGGTGGTGCGCGATCTCCGAGCCCAGGTGCCCGTTGATCACGATGATCCCGTCCGAGTGCTTCTCCAGGATCTCGCGGTCCATCCGCGGCTTGAAGTAGAACCCCGTCAGGTACGCCTCGCTGCACAGGTACAGCAGGTTCTGCCAGCCGGCGTTGTTCTCCGCCAGCATGACCAGGTGGTACCCCCCGTCCGCCACGCCCGTGTACGTCTTGTCCGTCCGCGACCCCGCCGCGACGTACGCCTCCACGCCCAGGATCGGCTTGATCCCCTCCGCTCGCGCCTTCTCGTAGAAGGACACCGCCGCGTGCATGTTCCCGTGGTCCGTCACGGCCACGGCGTCCATCCCCAGCGCCTTCACCCGCGCCACCAGCTTGTCCAGGCGGTTGCCCCCGTCCAGCAGCGAGTACTCGCTGTGCAGGTGCAGGTGCACGAACCGGTTCTTCAACGCCGCCGTCGCCATCACGCCCCCGCTCGCGGATCCGCACCGCGGAGCCCCGCCGCCGTCAGCGGAGCCTGCCTCAGGAACCACCCGCCCCGAACAGACCAGCCCCGAACATACGCCGATCGCGTCCCGCCGGATCGAACGCCCGACGCGACGCCACCGCCCTGCTCCCGTCCTACATCTCGTGCGCCCGCATCCTGCGACACCCCAGCGGCTGCGTCATGCACCGCCGGCAACGCCTTCGTCGCCCACGCCCATCGTATGCACCCCCACCCCCAGCGCCACCCAAACGACAACCCCCTCCGGCCTCTCCACCAGATTTCAACGCCGCTCCCCTGGCACGCCCCCGAACCCCGTGGTACCTTCTGACCACATCCCAAACAAACACCGTCCCCACACGCTGGAGAGAGCCCCGTGACCACCCCCA
>CAYMFP010000189.1:0-1692 GCA_964389385.1 uncultured Phycisphaeraceae bacterium
GGGGGTGGGGCGGGGGTGGGGCGTTCGTGCCGAACGTCCGCGTTCCGCGTTGCCCCGGGGGGGCCGCGATCATAGACTGCCCCGCTTCCCGGACCGCGGCCGTACGGCGGCGGCGGGGAAGCGACAACCGGATCCGGTAGCTCAATTGGATAGAGCGCAGGCCTCCGAAGCCTGAGGTTGTGGGTTCGACCCCCGCCCGGATCACTTTCCGACGATGCCCCGCGTTCGAGCCGCCGAGTCCGGTGCGTGTCTCGATGATCGCGGGCGTCCGCTCCGTCTCGCGGATCCCAGGCGGGTGTGCCGGGCGGCGGGGCGGCGATCCCGAGACAAAGCGGAGAGACGGGCTTTCATCGGCGGCATCGTTGTGCTCGGCGTGGTCGTCGTGCTGACGACGTGGCCGCTGGTGCTCGTGGTGCTCATCGCCGTCGGGCTGTCCGGGCTCTGGAGCGTTGCGGGGGTGCTGGCGTTGCTGGGGCTCTTCTGGCTGGCTCGCCGTTGGGGGGCCGGGCCCTCGTTCCTCGGCGAGTTCGGGCCGGACGATGCGGAGGGCTTCGTTCGTGCGGCGCTGCGCGTGCACCGTTGCCCCGGGTGCGTCTACGACCTGTCGACGATCGCGGCTCAGGACGACGGGTGCCGCGTCTGCCCCGAGTGCGGCGCCGCCTGGCGGGACCGGCGCCCCCGTCCGTCGCCGGTTCCGCTCGTCAGGCCGGCGCCGCAGCCTCGGCGAGCCGACGGCGCGCGATCTCCACGGCCTCGGGGTTGATGTCGCAGCCGATGCCGGTGCGTCCGGCACGGGCGGCGGCGACGAGGGTGGTGCCGCTGCCGCAGCAGGGGTCGAGGACGACGCCGCCGGGGGGGCAGCAGGCGCGGACGAGGAGTTCGAGGAGGGCGAGGGGCTTCTGGGTGGGCCAGCCGACGCGCTCTCGGGCCATGTTGTTGATGGCGGGGATGTCGAGGACGTCGGAGGAGTCGAGGGGCGTCGGGTCGAGGCGGAGGACGCTGGTGGCTTTTTTCAGCTTGCCGTTCATGCGGCGGCTGGTGGCGGGGACGAGGGGGGGGGCGAAGAAGTAGCGGTCGGGGTGCAGGGCGTAGAAGAGGATGTCGTCGTGCTTGCGGGCGAAGCGGCGGGGGGAGGAGCCGCCGAGGCCGTAGGCCCAGACGAGGTGGTTGACGAAGCGGTCGGGGCCGAGGAGTTCGTCGAGGAGGAAGCGGGCGTGGTGGCTGGTGCGCCAGTCGACGTGGAGGAGGAGGCAGGCGGTGGGCCTGAGCTTGGGGAGGGCGGCCTCGAGACGTTCGCGGAGCCAGGCGGACCACTCGCGCGGGGAGGGCCAGGCGTCGTCGTACGCGCCGGCGCGGCCGGTCCGGCGTTTGCCGGTGTTGAAGGGGGGGTCGGCGTAGAGGAGATCGACGGAGGCGTCAGGGAGCGTGGGCGTGAAGTCCAGCCAGTCGGCTTGCTCGATCCGTGCTTCCATCGGCGGCGTTCCGGCTCTCCCCATCTTCCGATCCTAGTGGTGGGGGCGCCTCACCCGTGAATTCCTGCGGGGCATGGTTGTCGGGAGCGATGCGTCGCGTTTCCTGTTGGTTGGAGGAGGGGTCGTCCGCATCGTGCGGCGTTGGCGGATCGGCGCGTTCTTCGTGATCGTGCGGCGTCGGGGCGGGGGTTTCCGGTTCCACGGGCGTGGGGGCATCCGG
>CAYMFP010000189.1:1702-6359 GCA_964389385.1 uncultured Phycisphaeraceae bacterium
TGGGGGTGGGCGGCGGGGTCGCCCGCCGCGGGGGGCGTGGGGGGAGGGGCGGGTTCTTCGGTATGGTGGGGGGTGGGGGGGGGCGCTTGGGGCGGGGGGGGGCGTTTGCGGCGGCGCCTGGGCGGGGCGGTGTGGCGGGCGAGGTGGGTGGCGGCCGAGCGGGCGTGCTTGCGGGAGTCGTCGTCGTCTTCGGCGGTCTGGGCGAGGGTGGTCAGGGCCTGGGCGTGGTAGCGGGGTTTGAGGAGGCGGAGGCGCAGACGCTCCATGCGCTGCAGGGCCGCGAGGTGCGGGGCGAACTGCGGGCTCTCGAGGAAGGCCGCGAGCTGTTGGGGGGTGAGGTTCGTGTCCTCGCAGAGGTCGAGGAAGTCGACGTCGGGATCGAGGAGGGCGCGGAGGATGGGGATTGGAGAGGCGTCGGGGCCGTCGGGCGTCCGGGCGTCGAGGAGGGAGGCGTCGGGCTCGTCCGGAAGGTGTTCGTTCGGGTGCATGGAGCGAACGTACACCAGGCGGCGAGGAAGGCAAGGGGGTGACTTTGGAGTGCTGCGTTTGTGCGCGCGCGGCCGGGCACTGCGCGCGAGATTTTTGAGGGTGGCCGGTCTCGGCGATCGGGAGGTTCAGGGGCTCGACGCGCCGGTGCATCGCGGGAATGCGCAGGAGGGAGCGGGCCGTGGGGCGCGGAACGCCGGCGGCGGAGCCCTTCGCCGGCAATGCAAAGCCCCCGCTTGCGCGGGGGCTCTCGCGGTTGTCGGTTGTCGGATGGCGTCAGACGCCGGCCATCTGGCGTTCGGCGGGTTCTTCGGGTTCCTGGACGACGCTGGGTCGGCCGACGGAGTGGTGGTTGAAGCCGAGTTCGCGGAGTTCGCGTCGCCGGTAGAGGTTGCGGCCGTCGAAGACGGTCTTCTCGCCGAGGAGGGCGCCGAGGCGCTGCCAGTCGGGGATCTTGAACTCGTCCCAGTCGGTGCTGACGACGAGGGCGTCGGCGCCCTTGGCGCACTCGTACATGTCGGGGCAGATGGTGGCGGGGACGCCCATCTCGTCGAGGGCGTGCTTGCCGGTCTCGTGGGCGACGGAGTCGTAGGCGCGGATGATGGCGCCGCGCTCGTGGGCCATCTGCATGAGCGTGAGGGCGGGGGCCTCGCGGACGTCGTCGGTCCGCGGCTTGAAGGCGATGCCCCAGAAGGCGAGGGTCTTGCCGGCGAGGCCGCCGCGTTCCTCGAAGTGGCGCTCGATCTTCTCGAAGAAGAGGACGCGCTGGCGCTGGTTCACCTCGTGGACGGAGCGGGAGAGCTGCATCTCGTGCCCGCACTCCTCGCCCATGCCGATGACGGCGAGGGTGTCCTTGGGGAAGCAGGAGCCGCCGTAGCCGAGGCCGGGGTAGAGGAACTGGTAGCCGATGCGCTTGTCGGCGCACATGCCCTCGCGGACGCGGTTGATGTTGGCCCCGAAGTACTCGCAGAGGTTGGCCATCTCGTTGATGTACGAGATCTTGGTGGCGAGGAAGTTGTTGCTGGCGTACTTGACCATCTCGCTGGACAGGATGTCCATGATGAAGATGGGGTGTCCGTTGCGGGTGAAGGGCTCGTAGAGCTTGCGGAAGCGCACGGCCGCGAGGTCGTCGTCGTTCTCCGGGTCCTCGACGCCGCAGACGACGCGGTCGGGGCGGTTGAAGTCGCTGACGGCGTCGCCCTCCTTGAGGAACTCGGGGTTGTTGCCGACGCTGAAGGGGATGTCCGGGCCGACGGCGTCGCGGATGCGGTCGCGGACGCGGAGGGTCGTGCCGACCGGGACGGTGCTCTTGACGACGACGGTCTTGGGCTTCTGGCCGGGGCCGAGGGCCTTGATGACGGAGGCGATGTCGTCGGCGGCCTGGAAGACGTAGCGGAGGTCGGCCTTGCCGTCCTTGCCGGAGGGGGTGCCGACGCAGATGTAGATCATCTCGGCGTCGCGGTAGGCCTCGTTCTTGTCGAGGGTGTACTTGAGGCGTCCGGCCTTGCGGTTGCGGACCATGAGTTCGGTGAGCCCGGGCTCGTAGATCGGGCAGATGTCCTGCTCGAGCTTGGCGATCTTCTTGGGGTCCACGTCGAGGCAGGTGACGTCGTTGCCGGTGTTGGCAAAGCAGACACCCGTCACGAGCCCCACGTACCCGGTCCCGACCATCGTCAGCTTCATCGCGGATCTCCCGAACACTCTCCGGCGGCTTCCCCGGGACGGCGAGTGTAGCGGCCGCTCGGGGGCGGGCCTTGAGCGGCACCGGCCAGAACCCGATCCCGGGGGGCGGGCAGGCGGCGCGACCGGCGCGGGCGGGCGTCCCAGAACGGCCGGGCCCGGGCCGGCAGGGGCGGGGAGGTCGATCGCCGGCGCGGCGCCGGGCGGGAGGGGCCGGGTGCGAGCGGCCGGCGCGGCCGGACACCCGCTGAACGCGCTGCCAGTCGGATGCGGCTCGGGGTGAGCGGGCGGGGGCAGGGCGATGAGGTGGTGGAGCCGTGCGGGGTGGCGGGGGCTCGATGATCGATCGCCGGCGCGCCTCGACAGTCGGAGGGCGGTGACGTTCGCGGCGATCGCGGGCGCGCATGCCCGGAGCGTGCGTCCCGGGAGAGCGGGCTTACACTCCCGCCCTCATGCCGACGACGACGCCCCGATCGACGAAGAAGTCCCGACGCACCCACCCCGCGGCCCCGGCGAAGCTGACGGCCCGCACGGCCGACCGGCACGAGCTGTACCAGGCCGCGGTGCAGAACGTGGAGGCCGAGATCGACTTCGTGGACCGCGTGTACAGGAAGCTGCGCGGGCGTCCGGCGGCGAGGCTGCGGGAGGATTTCTGCGGGACGGGGAACACGTCGTGCGAGTGGGTGCGGCGGCGGAAGGGGAACGTCGCGGTGGGGCTGGACATCGACGCGCCGACGCTGGCGTGGGGGATGAAGCACAACGTCGCGAGGCTCACGGAGGAGCAGCGGTCGCGGATCCACCTGCTGGAGCGGGACGTGCTGAAGCCCGGGCCGAGGACGAAGGGCAACCCGGCCGTGGGCGTGGACTGCGTGCTCGCGATGAACTTCAGCTACTACCTGTTCATGGAGCGGCGGACGCTGCTGGAGTACTTCCGGAGCGTGCACCGGTCGCTGGCGCCGGACGGGGTGTTCTTCCAGGACCAGTACGGGGGCGCCGAGGCGCACACGGTGACGGTGGACCGCAAGCCGGTGACGCTGGACGACGGGCGGAAGTTCACGTACCTGTGGGACCAGCACGGGTTCAACCCGATCGACCACGAGATGGACTGCCGGATCCACTTCGAGTTCCCCGACGGCACGAGGATGCGCAACGCGTTCCGGTACCACTGGCGGCTGTGGTCGCTGCCGGAGCTGCGCGAGCTGCTCGCCGAGGCGGGGTTCCGGAAGACGACGGTGTACTGGGAGGGGGACGACGGGGAGGGGGGCGGGAACGGGATCTTCCGCCCGACGGAGCGGGGGGAGCCGTGCCCGGCGTTCATCTGCTACCTGGTGAGTGAGAAGTAGGGGGGAGGGGCAGAGGAGGGACCAGGAGGAAGGGGCTTTCGGCGCCCCGGCGCGGGGCTGGGGGCGTGCCTTTCAATTCTTCCTGAAACTTTCGAGCCTAGGATCCGGCATGCGCGGTGTGCTTGAACTGCCTCCGGATCTGGAGCCCCTGCAGGACCTCCTGCTGCGTTCGCTGGAGCGTGTGGAGGACCGCTTCGACGTGCAGGTCGCGAGCGACCTGCCGCCGGTGAACGAGCTGTGCCGGCACATCGAGCGGTACCGGGGCAAGATGCTCCGCCCGACGATGGCGGTGCTGTGCGCGCTGGCGGGGCGGGGCGGGGGGGAGGCGTCGGACGCGGAGGTGTCGGAGGACGTCGTCACGCTCGCGGCGACGTGCGAGATGGTGCACATGGCGACGCTCGTGCACGACGACGTGCTCGACGAGGCGGACGTGCGGCGGCGGGGGGAGACGGTGAACCGGCTGCGGGGGAACGAGACGGCCGTGATCCTGGGGGACTACCTGATCGCGGCGGCGTACCACCTGTGCTCGCAGATCGCGGATCCGGCGGTCGCGCGGGAGGCCGCGCTGGAGATCGGACGGACGAGCATGGTGATGTGCGCGGGGGAGCTGCTGCAGCTGCACCACCGCGACGACTGGTCGCTGGACGAGGCGACGTACTTCGAGATCCTGGACCGCAAGACGGCGGCGCTGGTCGCGGCGGCGTGCGGGCTCGGGGCGCAGGTCGGGGGGGCGATGCCCGAGGCCGCGGGGGCGCTGCGGGAGTTCGGGCGGCGGCTGGGGGTGGCGTTCCAGGTGCAGGACGACCTGCTGGACCTGACGGGGGAGGAGGCGGTGGTGGGCAAGTCGGTGGGCAAGGACCTGGAGAAGGGCAAGCTCACGCTGCCGCTGATCCACCACCTGAAGACCTGCTCGCCGGAGCAGCGGGGGCGCTCGCTGCGGCTGATGGAGGACGCGGCGAAGGTGCGGCACGACGACGCGGCCGCGCGGCTCGTGGTGGCGCTGCGGGACACGGGCTCGATCGAGCACGCGCGGTCCTTCGCGCGGCGTCTGGCCGACGACGCGAAGACGGTGCTCGCGCCGCTGCCGGAGACGCCGGCGAAGGCGATGCTGACGGTGATGGCCGACGCGGCGGTGGCGCGGACGCACT
>CAYMFP010000190.1:0-6358 GCA_964389385.1 uncultured Phycisphaeraceae bacterium
GTGGGGGGCGGGGGCGGTAGGCTCCCGGAGCACGATGGCGAAGAAGAAGCTCAAAGCCCGGATCGACGTGCTCCGCACGCTTGCGCGCGAGAAGGAGGAGATCCGGCGGACGCTCCAGGTGCTGCGCAAGGCGGGGCAGGGACTCCTGGCGAGCCAGCTCCCCCGGATGGCCGCGGCGCTGGCGTACCGGACGATCTTCAGCATCATCCCGGTCTTCGTGATCGGGCTGCTGGTGATCCGGGCGTTCGTGTCGCCGGAGCAGGTGCAGCAGGGGGTGGCGCAGGCGTTGCAGTTCGCGGGGCTCGATCAGATCGCGGTGCAGACGGCGCCGGGCCCGGCGGAGGGGGCGCTGAAGGTGGTGGGCGTCGAGACGCCGGAGGACCGCGTGGCGGACGCGATCCGGGAGGAGCAGGCGCGGCGCACGCTCGATGCCTGGCAGGGGTGGACGAAGCCGGGGCCGCGGCGGGGGGAGCCCGAGCAGGGCGTCGACGCGCCGCCCGAGCCGACGCTCTCCGGGCTCGTTCCGGGGCTCGTTTCCGGGGCGGGCGACGCGGACCGCGCGCAGGCGCGGCAGCTCGCGCTGGACGAGCTGATCGAGGGGCTCGTCGCGCAGGTGAACGAGAGCGTCAGCGGCGTGCAGTTCGGGCTGGTGGGGCTGATCAGCGTGCTGGTGCTGGTGTACGCGGCGATGGCGCTGCTGATCGAGGTGGAGGACGCGTTCAACAGCATCTACCACGCGCCGCGCGGGCGCGGGTGGGGGATGCGGGTGGCGCTCTACTGGACGGTGCTGACGCTCGGGACGGTCTTCCTGGTCGCGACGTTCTACGTCGGCGAGCAGTTCCGGCAGTGGGCCGCGGCGCTGGTGAGCGGGGGGGACGTGTCCGAGGCGCGTTCGTGGCCGATCCGGGCCATCGGCTTCGTCGTGACGGTGGCGATCTCGTCGGTGCTGCTGCTGCTGGCGTACACGCTGGTGCCGAACACGCGGGTGCGGCTGCGTCCGGCGCTGGTCGCGGCGGTGGTCGCGGCGGTTCTGTGGGAGGCGAGCAAGTGGGGGTTCCGGGCGTACCTGAGCTATTCGAGCGGGTACCAGCGGTTCTACGGGAGCTTGGCGCTGCTGCCGCTGTTCCTGGTGTGGGTGTACCTGACGTGGCTGCTGATCCTCTTCGGGCTCAGCGTCGCGCACATGCTGCAGACGTTCCGGGAGTGGGAGTTCGACGAGTCGAGCCGCGATCCCAGGATCGTGGACCCCGCGCTCGTGCTGCCGGTGTGCGTCACCGTGGCGCGGCGGTTCGAGGAGGGGAAGACGGCCGACGCGCAGGGCGTGGCGGAGTCGCTCGGGCTGACGGGGGCGATGGTGGAGCTGATGTTCGGCCGGCTGATGGAGTGCGGGATCCTGCGGCGGGTGGCGGAGGGGAGCGACGAGGAGCGGGTGGTGCTCGCCCGCCCGGCGGACAAGATCCGTGCGGCGTCGGTCCTGGAGGTGGGCTTCCGCATGGCCGGGACGCTCGTGGGGGAGGACGGCACGATGGTGCTGGGGCGGCTGAACCGGGAGCGGATCGCCGCGCTCGGGGACCGGACCCTGGCGGAGATCGCGCAGGAGGAGGCGTCGGGGGGCGACGCGGGCGGGTGGGAGGATCTGCGGGCCTGCCCCGCGGCGGAGGACGCGGAGGGGCCGGCGCCCGGGGGCGCCGCGCGGGCGTCGCCGGCGTAGGGGGCGGCTACGATCTTCGCCCCATGCTCGAGCCCGCGCCCACCACGCCGATCGACCCGGAACTCGCCCGCGGCACGCTGGAGAGCGTGATCGAGGCGACCGCCCTCCAGCCCGCGCACGTGGTGCTGACGTTCCCGAACACGAATTACCGGCTCTACCTGCTGCCGAACCCGGCGTCGGCGCTGGAGCAACTGCGGGCGCGCGTCGGCAAGCGGGCGATCGGGACGATCCGCTGCGAGGCGAAGCGCGTGGACCGGACGACGACGGGGGGGCGGTACGTGGAGCCGGTCTACGGGCGTCCGCGCCGCGTGCAGGGGACCATCGTCGCGGTGAACCCGCAGGCGAACACGATCACGGTGCACGCCGGGATGCCGGTGGTGGCGAAGGTGACGGCGCCGGGGCAGAAGGCGTCGGACTTCGAGGTGGGGGAGTTCGTGGGGTTCGCTGCCGCGCCGGGGGCGACGTTCAGCCCGCAGGCGGTGGGCGCGGGGAGCGGGGGGAGCGCGGCGAAGAACGCGACGCAGCAGGAACCGGCGGGGACGCCGGGGGCGTGACGGCGCGCGGCGTGTGCCGCGGCTGCGCGGTCAGTCCGGCGCGTCGCTCCAGACGACGAACGGTTCCAGCGTGAAGCCCGCGTTCCTCGAGGCCGCGGGAGCGACCTCGATCTGCGTCAGCCGGTCGGCGGCGTCGAACCGGAACCCGACGAAGTGCGGGGCCCAGTAGAACGAGCGGTACATCTCTTCCGGGCGCCAGAGGACGAGCGTCTCCTCGGGCGCGGCCGCGGACCACTCCGGCGCGACGGCGGTCGGATCGACGCTGCCGATGCCGTGCGGGAGCTGCGCGGGGTTCCCGATCGGCGGGGCATCCGGGGCCTCACGGAAGACGGCGCCGGCCTGTCCGATGCCGTTCTCGCGTGCGAGCCGGGCGAGCTTGCGGTCGACCGCGGCCCGGTCCTCGCCGCGGTCGAAGCGGCGGTCGAGGCGTTTGCGGAGCCCGGCCTCGCCGAGCGAGGGATGCAGGGTCGGGGTGCATCCGACCAGCACGGCGGTGGAGAGGACGAGCGTCGCAGCGGCGGCGGGTCGCGGCATGGGGGCTCCTGTGCGTCGCCGACAGCGTACCGATCGTCGCAGGGGAGAACGCTCCGCCGCGGGGCATGAGTCCGCGGCGGGGCAAGAACGGGGTTAGGAGCCCGGGGTGACGGTGGTCTCGTAGCGGACGCCGTCGGGAACCGGGACGGGGACGGCGACGGTGGCGCCGCTCGTGCCGGAGGTGACGGCCGCGGAGTCGACCGCGATGAAGGCGGTGTAGGCGGACATGATGCCGTGCGCCAGGGCGGTGCTGCGGATCATGTCGGCGAACTCTCCGCGGTCGCTGGGGGATTGGGCGAGGGCCTCGCGCCGGGCGAGGTCGGCGATCTTCATGCGGGCCCAGACGGGCTTGAGGGCGCCGTCGGTGCGGGCTTCGTCGGGGACGACGGTGATGCGGGTCTCCACGGTCGCGGGGCCTTCGCCGGTCATCGCCCGGCCGCGGACGCGGACGGTGGTGTCATCCAGTGAACCCTCGTAGCGTCCGACGAGGACGACGGGGCGGCCGACGTAGAGGTCCGGGACGCGGGAGGGGTAGGTCTCGCCGACGTTCATGGATCCCCAGTCGATGGCGATGTCGGTGAGGGCGGGGCGGGCGACGCGCTCGAAGAAGAAGTCCATGACGCGGTCGCCGTCGTCGCCGGGGTTCAGGTAGGCGACGGCGCCGCGCCCGATGCGGGCCATGCCGTCGATGAGGTAGCGGTTGGGCGAGGATCCGACGCCGAAGCTGAAGACGCGGGCGTCGCCGAGGGTGCGGTCGATCTCGCGGAAGATCTCGGTCTCATTGCCGATGAAGCCGTCGGTCATGAAGGTGACGAAGCGGGCGCGGGTGGGGCGTTCCGGATCGGCCGGGAAGGAGGCGGCCTTGCGGACGCCCTCCACGGCCATGGTGCCGCCGCCGGCGCGCATGCGCTGCACGTAGCGTTTCGCCTCGCGGATGTTCTCGGGCGTGGCGGGGACGGTGCGGGGGCCGAAGGAGCTGGCCGTGTTGTTGAACTCGACGATCTGGAAGGCGTCGCCGGGCCGCATGCTGTCGAGGGCGCGGAGCATGGCCTTCTTGGCCTGCTCGATCGGCTCTCCGGACATGCTGCCGGAGGTGTCGACGACGAAGATGAACTCGACGGGGGCTCGCTCGAGGCTCTCGGCCTCGGCGGGCGGGATGAGCATCATCGCGAAGTACCCACCCCCACCCCCGGTTCCATCTTCGTCGCGCTGGAGGGTGAGGCCGGCCTTGGGTTGATCGCCGGCGACACGCCACCTCAGGATGAAGTCCTTGTTGGGGATGGTGGTCTCGCTCGCGAGCTGGACTCTGGTTGCGTACCCCTCCCCGGGAGTCACGGCGATGCGGTGGGTCGGGCTCTCGATCTCCTCGATGGAGACGCCGGGGTCGATGGCGAAGGTGAGAGCGATGTCGTGCCCGCTGCGCTCGTCGGGGGCGAGGTACTGGATCTCGGTGGCCTGGCCGCTGGCGCCGTGCGAGCCGCGGGCGACGGCGCCGATGCCGGAGCCGAGGGGCGGCGTCGGAGTCTTGGGGGCGGGCAGCAGGGTTGACGGAGCCGGAACAGGATCGGGAACTCCGGCAATGCTGCGGCGACCCTCCGCGTACGAGTCCTCCGCTCCTCCGGGCCATGTCTCGGCAGGAATGCTGCGGCTCTCGCCGGGGTTGAAGCGCGGGCCGACCACCATGGGGAAGGAGAGCTCGAACCAACCGTCGACGTAGCTCAGCGTGTTGAAGTAGGTGATGTCGATGTCGATGCGCTTGCCCGGCTCGATGTTCGCGACCTTCTGCGTGAAGACGTTCGGGCGTTCCTGCGTCATCAGGCTCGCGACGTGCCCGCGGCTGCGGGCGGCGTCGTAGATCCGCTCGGCCTCTTCCCGCTCGCGGACGACGCCGCGGATAGTCCGGTCGCCGACGGTCATCAGGAAATCGCTGACGGCCGCGTCCTCCGGGAGGGGGAAGACGTAGACGGCCTCGATCTTCGAGTCGTACGGGTTGTGGAAGCGCTGCCGGACGTTGACGGAGGCGACGAAGCCGAGGACGGAGCCCTCGACGTCGGTGTGCTCGAGCGGGACGGGGACGAACTCGGTCGCGCCGTCGGCGGTCTTCTGCTCGGCGGCGAGGGCGCCGGCGGAGACGCGGGCGAGCGGATCGTTGGAGCTGAAGTTGGCGCGCGTCGCGGGGCGGAAGTCGTCGTTCGGGTCGTGCTTGACGATGACCCAGAGTTCATCGGCGGGGCGGGCGATGGCCGACAGCTCGGTCGGTCGAGCGTCTTTATGGGTCGGTACGGCCGCCGGATCCGTTGCTGCGACCTGATGCTGGGCGCGGATGTACTCCGGCGGCATTTCTGCCGGTGCGCCGGCGGGCGGAGGCGGGGTTGGCGAAGCTGAAGCACCGCCGAACGGATTCACACCCCCGCCGCGGCCTCGCAGGTCGGTGCGGATGCGGAGCGAGCCGGGGCGCCCTGGCGTGACGGCAGAGGGACGCTCGGCCTCGAACCACCGACCATCTGCAATGGACTCGCCTTCGGCATCGGCGTACCGGCTGTCGAACGTAATCAAGCCGGAGGTGTTCCCGTCGGCTGCTCGGATCTGACCGGGCTGGCCTGCGGCCGCCGGCGTTTCCGCCTCCGAGAGGCCTTCGGACGGCGAACTCTTCCACTGCGACACGCTGGCGGGATCCAGATAGCTGTCCCACGTCTGTTCCGACTGGCACCCCGCCACAACCCCCAGCAGCACGAGCGTCAGCGTCGCCGCGATCACCGTCAACGGTCGCCACATGTTCCGCATCTCACGCTCCGTTCTGGGCCCGCTCCGGCTCGCCGGGGACGGCCTCGATGGTCGCGTCGATCCGCCGGCTCTCCGCGTCGCCGGCCGCCCGGAGTTCGAGCGTCACGCTGTCGGGCGTGAAGGCCGCTCCGGTGACCTGAAGATGCAGACGCGCCACGCGGGTTCGCGCCCGCGGCAGGTTTTCTGCGTTCTCCGTCGAGAAGGCCGCGACGATCACGCGGGCCGGCTCGCCGGGCGCCGGGTGCAGCGCGGCCGGGTCGTACGCGGGCGGCGCGGCGAAGACGCCGCCCGGCTCGCCGCCCTCGACGCCGGCGAGGGTGATCTCGGCGCCGTCCCCCTCCCGGTCGCGCAGCTCGAACTGGTACGCCGCGAGCGGCGCGCCGGCCGGGTCGACGTAGATGTCGAGCGGGACGAAGCGGACGGTCTCCGACGCCTCCGCCGCGGGGGGCGGCTCCGGCGCCCGAGCGGCCGCGGCGGCGAGCACGAACCCCGCCGTCCCGGCGGCGATCCACCACGCGTGTCTGCGTCTCATGACGCGTCCTCCAGCGCGACGATCCGCGCGAGCAGCGCCCGCACCTCGTCGGCGTTCGCGGTCGTCTGGCCGTGTTCCACGGCCAGCGCCAGGGCGTGCACGTCGAGGACGTCCACGACGCCGTCGCCGTTCACGTCGGCGGGCGCGGCCTCCGCCCGGCGCGCCGCGGCCGGGGCTCGGAGCATGCGGTACGGCGATTCAGCTGATGGCTTCGCTCGCTGCAGGCATCGCAGGGTTCGCAGA
>CAYMFP010000191.1:0-6313 GCA_964389385.1 uncultured Phycisphaeraceae bacterium
TCAGCCATCAGCCATCAGCCATCAGCCATCAGCCATCAGCCATCAGCCATCAGCCATCAGCCATCAGCCCAAGATTTTCGCCGGGCTCCGCCCGGCATCCCCCCCTGATCCCTGATGGCCGATCCCTGATCCCTGCTCCCTGATCCCTGATCCCTGCTTCATTTCCCGTGCAGGTAGTTGTCCGTCCTGCTGACGTACCCGTCGTCGAGGTTCTGGACGAGGTAGCGGAGGGCGTCGGGGGCGTGGTCGTGGCCGTTCTTTTCGGGGGTGGGGTTCTCGGTGTCGGGGGGGTAGCGGTAGCGTTCGAGCGATTCGATGAGGACGGGGCAGTCGGCGGTGACGAACAGGCGCGGGGGGCCGGCGGCGGGGCGGAGGCGGGCGCGGACGAGTTCGAGGCCGTGGTGCACGGGGCGGCGGACGTAGCGGACGACGAAGCCGCGGTCCTGGAGGTGGTGGACCTCGGAGGCGCCGGTCTGGATGCTGCGCGAAACGCCGGCGGGGTCGACGCCGATCCACTGGGCGCGTTCGGGGGCGGCGCGGATGGCGTCGCAGTGGGCGTCGAGCGGGAGGCCCGCGCGGACGTGCTCTCGCACGACGAAGAGGACGCCGTCGGGCGAGAGGCGCGCCCAGAGGACGACGGTGGGGCTGCGGATGCCGAAGTCCATGCCCGCGATGGCGGGCCATTCCGCGGCGGCGTCCGGAGCGCGGGCGACGACGTGGGTGCGTGGGTCGAACTCGGGCAGGACGCGGTCGGAGCGGCGTGGGCGGAGGCTGAGCATCTCGGCGTTCCAAGTCTCGCGCCCGACGCGGGCTTTCATCGCGATGGCGTCGGCGACGGGCACGTGGCCGGGCGGGTCGCCCCGGCGGTCGCGGGCCTTGGCCAGGCCGGCGCACTCCGCGGCGAGGGGGCAGGGGCCTTCGTCGGTGAGGCAGCGGTGGTCGTCGTCCGGGCAGGGGCCGAGGGTGTCGACGACGCCCCAGCGGAAGAGGCGGCGGGCGCGTCCGGCGAGCGCGGAGCCGACGAGGTCGTGCATGATGCCGTACGGCACGTGCATGGTGGAGAGGCACTCGATGGAGCCGCGGACCCGGACCGGGCCGCACTCTTTGGAGCGCGTGACGAGCTGGGCGGCCTCCCAGACGTCGGGGTCGAAGAGTTCGACCTCGTCGCAGCGGAGCTTCTGGACGCGCGTGCCCCGGACGGAGGTCTGGCTCTGGGCGAGGATCTCGGCCTGCGAGCCGTTGGTGAGTCGGAGGCGGCGCTCGGTGACGCGGCCCTCGACCATGGATGCGGGGCCGGGGCGGTCGAAGAGGTCGCGGAGGTGGGCGTGCATGCGCCGGGCCTGTTCGAGCGAGCCGGCGAGGAGGCGGACCTCGATGCCGGGTTTGAAGATGAGGTCGAGGGCGGTGGCGACGGCGCCGAGGAAGGTCTTCCCGCCGCCTCGGTTGGCCCACACGACGCAGTCGCGGGGCGTGCGGTCCTCGAAGAAGGCGTGGGCGAGGTATTCGAAGGGCGCGCGGTGGCCTTCGAGCAGCGCGGCGCGCGGCGAACGCACGCCGAGCCAGCGGTCGATCCAGGCGGCGAGCTCGTCGTCGGTGGTCGGGATGGGGCCGGGGAAGGTGTGCATGGGGGCTCCCGGGAGGCACTGGGCGCGGTTTGCTGGGCGATTGGCAGTGGGCAGTGGGGATCAGGGATCAGCCATCAGCGATCGGGTGGGAGGGGATGGGGGTTGGTGGGCTTGTTTGGCGGGGTGATGCCGAGGAGGGTGAGGAGGGCTTGGGTGCGGTTGGGGGCGGGGGTGTTGAGGCGGGCGAGGATGGCTTGGCGTTGGGCGCGGGTGACGAAGAAGGTCAGGGCGTCGGGCAGGTGGTCGGGGTGGAGGGGCGGCGCGGGGTGTGGGGTCATGGCTGGGTCTCCCGTGTGTGCGCGTACGCGCGGGGTTCGGTGAGGAGGCGGCAGGCGGCGTGGAGGGCGATGGCTTCCGACGCTTCTGGTTGCGATGCCGCTCGCGGCGGGCGGACCTTCGCGTGGGCGGCCCAGCGGGCCAGCTCGGCGTCGAGCATGGGCGGGCGGGGGCCGGCTCGCGCGAGGTCGGCGGGCGTGAGGCCGAGGTGTTCGAGGGCGTCGGCGAGGCGCGCGTCGTGGGCGGGGCGTGGCGTGCGGTACTCGGTCATGCCGGCGTTGCGGAAGAATGGGCGCCACGCGCCCATCGCGGCGACGGCCTCGGTGGCGAGGGTGTCGGGGTCGGCGAGGTACGCGCGGACGAGGGCGGTCGCGACGCCCAGGCCGCGGCTGTCGGGCTCGACGATGACGCGGGCGATGCGTCGGACTTCGGCGTTGAGCCTGCGTGCGGCGTCGGTGCGGGGGCCCGCGTAGCGCCCGGGCCAGGCCTGCTCGCGCCACGAGGCGTTGAGCGTGGGCATGGCGGCGACGAGCACGCCCGCGACGCGCTCCGGCCCGGCGGGCGGGGTGCGCACGGCGCGGAGGATGCGCACGACCGGGCCGGGGTGGACGGGGCGGTAATGGTGGCGGGCGAGGGCGGCGAGGTCGGCGCGCGTGGCGGGCTCGATGCGCACGGCGGGGGGCGTGCGCGGCCGGCCGGGGCGCACGGCGCCGGTGCGGGCGTCGATGACGGCGGTGGTGTCGAGGAAGAGCGCGGCGTCCTCGTGGGCGGTGGCGGCGAGGAGGGTGACGCCGGCGCGCCGGGCCCAGGCGGAGGCGGTGGCGCCGAGCGCCTGGGCGGTGGCCCGGTCGAGCACGCTGGCGAACTCGTCGCACACGATCAGGTCGCCGGGGCGGGCGTGGGCGAAGGCGCACGCGAGGCCGAGTCGGGCCCGCTCGCCGGCGCTCAGCACGGGCGCGGGGCGGGCCCACAGGGCTGGCTCGGCCAGGCCCGCGCCGGCGAGGCAGCGGGCGGTGGTGTGCGCGTCCGCGCCGACGGCGTCGAAGACGGCGCGGGTGGTGCGCGGCGGGCGGGCGTCGAGCACGCGTCGGCGCGGGGCGGCCAGGGCGAGGCCGGCGAGCCGGCGCGACTTGCCCGAGCCGCTGGGGCCGGTGAGGAGCACGACGCCGGGCCGGGCGGCGGCGTGCGCAGCCGCGGGGCTCGGCGGGATGGGGCGTTCGGCGGGCGGGGCCGGGCGGGGGACGAGCCCGAAGGCGGCGCAGGCGCTCCACGCGGCGGGGCTGAGGCGCGGGGCGGCGTCGGTGCGGGACGGGCGGGCGGTGGCGCCTCGGTTGGTCATCGCCAGGTCCGATCGATGTTGGTCGCGCCGTCGCGGGCGAGCTCGTAGAGGGCCTGGATGGCCTGGCGGTGGGCGCGGACGGTGTGGAGGCTGAGTCGGTTGGCTCTGGCGACCTCGCGCTGGGTCTGGCCCCGGAGGAAGCAGCCCCGGGCGACCTTGGCCCGGGTGGCGGACATGGCGGGGATGGCCCGGGCGACGAAGGCGGTGCGCTCGTCGAGGAGGCGGTTGACGAGCGCGGCGAAGCGCCGGCGGAGGGCGCGGGGCTCGGCGCCCGCGGCCCGGGCGAGGGTGGTGACGCACACGCCGTCGCGGAGGACGGCCTCGACCAGGGCGCGGTCCTCGGGGCCGAGCCAGTCGGCGCGGGAGAGGGCGAGCTCGGCGGCGGCGCCCTCGCGCGGGCGGCGCAGGTCGATGGGGGCGAGCCGATCGAGCCAGTCCGCGGCGTGGACGCGCCGTGCGGTGCGGGGGCCGGGGGCGTCCGGTGAGGGGGTGCGTTGTGGCTCGGATCGGGGGTGGGAAGGCATCGGCCCCTCCTTTTTCGTTCTCTGTTTGGTGAACAGGCTTGATTTGTACCGCTGGGTCGGGCATGATGCAAGGGTTCTGTTCGGTAGGTTCACGAAACGGCGCACGGGTGTGGTCATCGGGGTGTTCACCCCGCGGGCGGTGGTGGCTTGGGTTGGGGTCGGGCGTGGGGGTGGCCGGTTTGGGGGGGGCCTTGGGGGGGGCGCGTCGGGGGGGGGGGTTGTCGCTGGAGGCGCTGGGGGCGCGGGTGGGGTGCGCCAAGTCGTATTTGTGGGCGTTGGAGCGTGGTCGGAAGGGCCCGCCGTCGGAGGCGTTGACGGCGCGTCTGGAGTCGGCGTTGGGGCTGGAGCCGGGGGCGCTGGGGGCGACGGCGTGCTGGGAGCGCACGCCGGGGCCGGTGCGCCGGGACATCCACGCGCTTCGGGAGCGCGGGCGGTCGGCGGAGCGCCTGGCCCGGCTGCTGGGCGAGCGGGCGCGGGGCGGGGCGTCGCTGGACGAGCTGTACAAGTCGGGCGACCTGGCGGCGTTGATCGACCGGTTGTCGCCCAGCGGGCCGGTGATGGAGAGCGTGCGGGCGGCGCTGCCTTTGGAGATCCCGCTGATCAACCGGGTGACGGCGGGGTACCCGGCGGACTTCACGGACCTGGGGTACCCGGCGCGGGTGGCGGACGAGTACGTGCGGGCGCCGGACCTGCACGACCCGGACGCGTTCGCGGCGCGGGTGGTGGGCGACTCGATGGAGCCGGACTACCGGGAGGGGGACATCGTGGTGTTCTCGCCGGCGGTGACGGTGCGGTCCGGGATGGACTGCTTCGTGCGTCTGGAGCCGGACCACGAGTCGACCTTCAAGCGGGTGTTCTTTGAAGGCGAGGCGGGCGCGGAGCGGATCCGGATCACGCCGCTGAACGGGCGGTATGCGGAGCGGGTCGTGGAGCGGGAGCGTGTGGCGGGGCTGTACGCGGGCGTGTCGGTGACGCGGTCGATGGTGCGGTCATGAGCCCGGTGCGGGCTCGGCGGGGTCGGCGCGCATGAAGAGGGGGTCGCCCTTGGCGACGGCCTGGCCGACGCGGAGGGCGTGGGGCCCGCCCCAGGCGCTCAGTTCGGCGAGGGGGGCGACGAAGGGGCTGTTCTCGTCGTCGGGGTCGGCGAGGTGGGCGCAGTTCCAGTCGCGCCAGAGCCGGGCGCACTTGGCGGGCATGGCGGGCGAGAGGAGGAGGCTGGCGATGCGCAGGGCCTCGGCGCAGGTGTAGAGGATGGCGGCGAGGGCGCGGCGGTCGGCGTCGTCCCGGGCGCGTTTGGCGAGGGTGAAGGGGGCGGCGTAGGTGATGAAGTCGTCGACGGCGCGGACGACGGTCAGGCCGGCCCCGAGGGCGGCGGCGAGGTCCACGCGTTCGAGGGCGGCGGTGAAGGCGCGGACGGCGTCGCCGGTGAGGGCGGGGAAGTCGAACGTGCGGATCGGGCCGTCGGCGGGCTTGCCGGCCTGGGCGCGGGCGTCGAGGGCTCGCTGGAGGGCGACGCCGCCCTCGAAGCCGAGCCGGCCGTCGCAGGCGCGTTCGACGCGGCCTTCGAAGTACTTGTCGAACATGTTGCCCACGCGGCTGGCGGAGTTGCCGAAGCTGTTGGCCAGGTCGGCGTTGTAGACCTCGACGAAGCGGGCGTGGGCGAAGTCGGCGTCGTTGGCGCCCAGCGGGCCCTGGGTGGTGAGGAACCAGCGGACGGCGTCGAGGCCGAACTTGTCGGCGTAGGCGCGGAGGGTGTCGATCTCGATGAAGTTGCCCAAGCTCTTGGACATTTTGCGCCCCTCGGCGATCCAGTAGGCGTGGGCGTAGACCGTGGCGGGGGGACGCTCGCCGAGGGCGTGGAGCATGGCGGGCCAGATGACGGCGTGGAACCACAGGATGTCCTTGGCCATCAGGTGGACGGCCAGGGGGCGGTCGGCGGGCCAGAAGCGCCGGCGGTCGGGCTGGTCGACGATGGTCAGGTAGTTGCAGAGGGCCTCGATCCAGACGTAGACGCGGTGGCTGGGGTCGCCGGGCATGACGACGCCCCAGTCGGGGTCGCCCTCCTTGATGCGCCGGGAGACGGGGACGCGGTTGAGGCCGGCGCGGATGCGCCCGAGGACCTCGTTGCGCCGGGCTTCGGGGAGGACGCGGATGGCGCCCGTCTCGATCTGGTCGCGGAGCCAGGGCTCGTAGCGGTCGAGGCGGAAGAAATAGTTCTGCTCGACGCGCTTCTCGAGGGGGCGGCCGGTGACGGGGCTCTTGTAGTCGTGCTCCTTGGCGGTGGTCTCGGTGAGGTACTCCTCCTGGGAGGCGTCCCACCAGCCCTCGTAGTCGCCCAGCTCGATGTCGCCGGTCTCCATGAGCCGGGCGATGTAGGCGGCGGCACGGTCCTTGTGGCGGTCCTCGGTGGTGCGGACGAAGTCGTTGTTGGAGAAGTTCATGAAGGCGAACGCCTCGCGGAAGCGGTCGGCGTTGATGGTGGCCCACTCCATGGGCGTCTTGCCGTGTTCCCCGGCGGTGGTGACGACCTTCTCGGCGTGCTCGTCGGT
>CAYMFP010000192.1:0-6299 GCA_964389385.1 uncultured Phycisphaeraceae bacterium
AGTCCACCCAGCTCCGCCGCCTCGTCGCCCTCGCCCAGCATGCCGGCCTCGACCCCTGCGAGGTCCGCGAGCCCGGCGGCACCGACCTCGGCGAGGAGATCCGTCGCCTGCTCCTCTCCCACGCCCGCGAGGACATCGCCGTCCGCGCCGAGATGCTTCTCTACATGGCCAGCCGCGCCCAGCTCGTCGAGCGGCGCATCCTCCCCGCCCTCGCCGAGCGGCGTCCCGTCCTCGCCGACCGCTTCGTCAGTTCCACCCTCGCCTACCAGGGCGCCGCGGGCGGCCTCCCGGAGGAGGACAT
The DNA here is from genome assembly GCA_964389385.1 of uncultured Phycisphaeraceae bacterium. GTDB lineage: Bacteria > Planctomycetota > Phycisphaerae > Phycisphaerales > UBA1924 > CAYMFP01. The sequence continues at coordinate 302 of CAYMFP010000192.1, forward strand.
CCGCGCCGTCGCCCGCGTCGTCACCCAGCAGGCCGCCCCCGACGCCGTCGTCATCTTCGATGTCGACGTCCACACCGCGATGGCCCGCATGAACCCCCTCCTCCGCGGCGGCTCCCTCGACCGCATGGAGTCCAAGGGCGCCGCTTTCCACCAGCGCGTCCGCGAGGGCTACCTCCGCCAGGCCGAGCAGGACCCGGCTTACCTCGTCATCGACGCCTCACGCCCCGAGGACGAGGTCTGGCAGGACTTCACCCGCCGCCTGGCCGACCACCTCGAACGCCTCCCGCCCCGCTCCTGACCGTCGGCTTGCGCAAGGCGACAACGGCTTCCCCGTTCTGCCATCGCCCCCTCCGCCATCTGCGATCTGCCGCCGACGGCGGCCCCTCACCCCTTCAGCACCACGTACAGCGCGTGGATGTTCCCCAGGATCCAGACGCCCACGATCGTCAGCACCAAGTTGATGACGAAGTGGATCCCGAATCCGCGCACCAGGCCCACGGCCACCGGCGGCAGCAGGATCGCCAGCACGATCAGCAGGATCTTCTTCTCGCCCGAACTCGCGCTCATGTCATCCTCCGGGGGGCTTGACCCCCCCGCGGAGCCGGAGCTCCGGCGTTTCGAGCCTGACCACTCCGTCCGGACCGCCCCGAACGGGCAGGTCCGGGCGGGCGGGGAGATCTTCTCGGTCTTCGCGGCCGCCCGCGGGAAGATCCAGCGGCAGGACGAGAGCATTTCCGGACCGGCGCGTCGTCTTCTTTCGGAGATCGCTCCCTACCCTTCCGGTGAGGGAACACACCAATGACCACCATCGCCGCAGACGTCTCCACCGCCCAGCCGTCCTTCGACTGGAAGCCCCAGCCGGAGGCCCAGAAGCTCGTCGATGAGCTGCTCGCCGACTTCCTGGACCGCCTTCCCCCGGCCGCCCGGCTCGCCGAGCGCATGAAGGCCGAGACGGGCACCCGGTTCAAGGATTGGGTCCGCTCCATCCACGTGCCGGACGACGCGGACCTCGAGCGCCGCCTCGTCGAGGTCGGCTTCCGTCGTGACGAGGACGTCCTGGCCCGCAAGCTCTTCGAGCACCCGGGCGCGCTCTTCCCCTACATCTGCCTCGAGACCGCCGGCCCCGCCGCCGACCGCGTCACCGTGGCGATCAAGGTCGAGCGTGTCGCCGACTTCCTCGCGGCGCACGACCTCCCCCTTGCCGGGGAGGTGTACGGCGATCCGGGCGAGGCCTACCGCTCCGTCGACGCCTGGTCCTCGGACGACGCCACGCTCCAGGCCGTGGAGGAGCACGCGGGGCACCTCGTCAAGTCGAACGGGCGGCCCGACCACGCCGTCACCCGGGAGGCCGCCCGGGTGCTGGAGCGGTTCACGCTCCGCCGCCGGGCCTACCCGACGCCGGAGGAGGCCTTCGCGGAGCTGCACGCGATGATCGACGAGGCCGTGGAGAAGATCGGGCGGAACTGGACGGCCGACCTCTTCTTCCAGGCCGAGCGGCGTTTCTGGATGAAGCGCAACCGGGCCGCGCAGGTGCAGTACGGGCGCCAGCAGACGCTCGGGCTCGGCTGGGCGAACCACGACCACCACACCTACCGGTGCAGCCGCGCGAACTTCGCGAACGTGATCAAGACGCTCGAGAAGCTCGGCTTCCACTGCCGCGAGCGTTTCTACGCCGGCGCCGAGGCCGGGTGGGGCGCGCAGGTCCTCGAGCACTCCGGGTGCGGGTTCGTGATCTTCGCCGACGTCGACATGTCCGGCGACGAGGTCAAGGGCGACTTCGCCCACGAGGGCTTCGCCACCCGCTTCGCGGCGCGCGCGGACGGCAAGGACGGGCTCGGCACGGTCGGGCTCTGGGTCGCCCTGCACGGCGAGAGCCTCCTCGAGGCCGGCATGCACCACCTCGAGTGCCAGTTCGATTGGCACGCCCTCACGGAGCAGCTCGGCGAGAAGGGCGTCGGGATGATGGCCCCGTTCACGACGTTCCCGTTCCTCCGCCAGGCCTTCACCGAGGGCGAGAAGTGGCAGGTGCCGGAGGAGCGTCTGTCGCGCCTCGTGGGCGAGGGGCTGATCACCGAGGAGCAGGCCGGGAAGTTCCGCCGCGAGGGCGCCCTGGGCTCGCACCTCGAGAACCTCGAGCGCAACGACGGGTTCAAGGGCTTCAACCAGCACGGCGTGAGCGACATCATCAGCCGCACCGACGCCCGGCGCTGACGCCGCCGGCCCGCACGGCGGCGGGGCCCGTCAAGAAACTATGAACACCATGATAAGAACGCGCGAAGGCGCGTTCTTATTTTGTTTTTGATGTTGCCGTAAGTGGTTGTCGGGCATGTGGTTGTGCGAGGTCGGCGGCCATCTGCCGCGCGCGGCGGCTGCCCGCCGCCGCTCCGTCGGCTAACTTCATTACGTCGCCGCGCCGCGGCGCCGCAGCGTCCCGAACAGCCCTGTCCACCGGAGGCTCCCGCATGAGGCGCACGATGTCCCTGCGCGCGTTCACCCTCATCGAACTCCTCGTCGTCGTCGCGATCGTCGCGCTGCTGATCGGCATCCTGCTGCCCTCGCTCGGCATGGCCCGCGAGACCGCCCGGCGCGTCGTCTGCGCCTCCAACCAGCGGCAGATCGTCCTCGCCGCCACGCTCTACGCGATGGACCACCCCGAGGGGGCCTTCATCCCCACGGCCGGCGGGGGCAACGACGATCTCAACTGGCTCCACGGCGACTACCTCTCCACCCACGAGGTCGCCGTCTGCCCCTCCACCCGCGCCCGCGTCGATCCCCGCAAGATCATCCGAGAGGGCGACCCCCGCAACAAGCACCGCAAGGACATCCTCGAGGACCTGATGAACGACAGCATCGACCGCACCGACGACTCGGGCGGCACGAGCTACGAGATCTGGGCCTACTACGACGGCAGCCGCACCAGCCCGGCCGTCTTCCCCGACGGGTACGTCGACTTCGCCCTCCACGACCGCAACCGGATGCGCGGGCTCCGCCCCGGAGACCCCGCCTTCGAGTCCGGGGACGTCCGCGACAGCCGGCTGAAGAACGACCGCAACGCTCTCCACCCCGACCGGATCCTGCTCACGCTCGACAGCGACAACGACGAGGGCTCGCGCCAGTCCGAGCGGGCGATCAACAACTGGCCGGAGGCGCACAACAACCACGGCTCCGCCGGGCTCAACATCGGCTTCGCCGACGGGCACGCCCGCTGGGTCGCCGCGGGAGAGGACCTCATCGAGACCTACCTCTGGAGCCGCCACCAGGCCAACGCCGCGATCATCGGCCCGGACGGCTTCGCCCAGGACATCCACCCGAACCTGCGGATGGAGACGGTCCGCGTCACGCCCCCCGGGGCGAGCCGGCCCATCCAGGCGATCCGCTACTTCTTCGAGTGATCGAGCCCCCTCTCTCGCCCGGCCGCGCCGCTCGCCCCGCGCCGCGCGTGGGCGGCCCCCACCCCACCCCATCTCACCCCATCCCATCCCGCCCCACCCCACCCCACCCGACCCTCTCCCAGGAGGCCCACGTGAACCGAGAGATCCTCATCGCGGTAGCGCTCGCCGCGCCCGCCGGGCTCGCCCCGGCCGCGTCCGCCGGCGTCATCATCACCGAGATCATGTACAACCCGGCGGGCACCGACGCCAACCAGGAGTACCTGGAGATTTACAACGCCGGCGACGAGCCGGTCGACATCGGCGGCTGGTACGTCGCCGACGAGGACGGGCAGTCCCCGCCCGTGCCGGCCGGCGCCGTGCTCCGGCCCGGCGAGGCCGCCGTCTTCTTCGTCCGCGAGGACACGGTCGACCTCTTCCGGGCGGCCTGGGGCCTCGACGCCTCCGTGCAGATCTTCTCGCTCGCCGGCGTCAGCCTCGCCAACGCGCCGACCGAATCCAATGAGATCCCCGGCGTCTACGACGCCTCGGGCGTCGCCGTCGACATCGCCAACTACCAAGACGGCACGAACGGCTGGCCGGCCGCGCTGAACGGGCCGAGCCTCTACCTGCTCAACATCGCCTACTCCCCCGAGTTGAATGACAACGGCGCCGCCTGGACGGCCTCCGTCGCCGGCGTCGACGGCGCCCGCGCCTCGGACGCGTCCGTCGACGGCTTCTCCGCGGCCGTGGGCTCGCCGGGGTACGTCGAGCCCGCCCCGACCAGCTTCCCCGACTGCAACGGCAACGGCGTCGACGACGCGATCGACATCATCGAGGGGGCCTCGTCCGACTGCGACGGCAACGGCGTGCCCGACGAGTGCGAACTCGCGGCCGGCGACTGCGACGGCGACGGCCTGCTCGACGCGTGCGAGATCCGCGCCGACTGGACGCTCGACCGCAACAACAACGGCGTGCTCGACGCCTGCGACATCGCCTCGGGCGCATCGCTCGACGCGAACGGCAACGGCATTCCCGACGAGGCGGAGAACCGGCCGGACATCGTCATCACCGAGATCATGTACAACCCGAGGACGCCCGACGCCACCGGGGAGTACGTCGAGATCTACAACGCCGGCCCGGTCGCGGTCGACCTCTCCGGGTGGAGCCTGGAGGATCTCGAGGACGAGAACGGCTCGGCGTTCCCCCAGGGCTTCGTCCTGCGGCCGGGCGAGGTCGCCGTGCTCATCCCGGGGGTGAGCGAGACCGCGGCCGAGGACTTCCGCGCGGCGTGGGGCGTCCCGGCGGGCGTGCAGATCGTCGCGATGGAGGAGTTCGGCTCCCGCGCCAACAGCGCGGGCCCGACGAACGAGATCCTCGCGATCGTCGACGCCGCGGGCGTGCCGGTCGACGTCGCGAACTACGAGGTGCCCGAACTCGACGCCGAGGCGCGGCCGACCTCGGACTGGCCGTTCACCGACGGGAACTCGAGCATCTTCCTGCTCGCCGGCCGTCTCTCGAGGCCGGCGAACGACATCGGCTCCAACTGGGCGAAGTCGATCGCCGGGCTCAACGGCGCGGTGCTGAGCCACGGCGGGGTCGAGGTCGAAAGCTCGCCCTTCTCCGGGCGTGACGAGGGCTCGCCCGGCGTGCTGCCCCCGGCGGCCTTCGAGCGGCCGACGGGCGAGGTCATCATCACCGAACTGATGCACACGCCCCGCGGCGCCCACATGGAGTACGCCGAGATCCTGAACGTTAGCGGGCGGGCGGTCGACATCTCGGGCTGGCATCTCCGCGACGAGGACGGGCGGACGTTCGGCGTGCCGGCCGGGTCCGTCCTGCCGCCGAACGGCGTGGCCGTGCTCGCCGGCGACGCCAACGGCACGCTCGACCGGCTCGCGTTCGAGAACGCCTGGTGCCGCGGCTACGACCTGTACGTGCTCGGCAACTTCCGCGACCGGGCGGAGGGGGCGCCCTACACCGGGCTCGGCGGGCTCTCGAACACCCCGAGCCGGAGCAACGAGTTCCTGACGCTCCGCGCGGCCGACGGGACGGTCGTCGACATCGTGGACTACGACGACGACGGGTTCGTCTGGCCGCCGCCGGCCTCGGCCTCGGTGAGCCCGTACTCCATCTACGTGCTCCCCGGCGCGTACGACGCCGACGCGAACGACGACGGGCTGAACTGGTTCGACTCGTTCCTCGGGTTCGACGCGGCCCGCCGGAGCCAGCCGACCGCGGCTCTCGCCGAGGTGCACGTCGGCTCGCCCGGCGTCGTCGCGGGGATCAACGACGCGCTGACGCTCGACTGCTCGATCGTCGCGGGGTGCCAGGCGGACTTCGACGGCGACGGGGCCGCGGACGTGAACGACCTGCTGGGCTTCTTGGGCGCCTTCCGCGGTCAGAGCGCGGGGGCGGACTTCGACGGCGACGGGGCCGTGGACGTGAACGACCTGCTCGGCTTCCTCGGCGCGTTCCGCCGCGGGTGCTGAACCCCGACGGATCCGCACGCACCCGTGGACGGCGCGGCGGCGCCGCCCACGGCTTCATCCAGGAGGTGCTCCCGATGCCGAAGCTCGCCGTCCCGCTGATCGTCGCCCTCGCGGGCCTCCCCACCCCCCCCCCCACCC
>CAYMFP010000193.1:0-6279 GCA_964389385.1 uncultured Phycisphaeraceae bacterium
GGGCGGGGCCGAGGGGTCCGCGGGCCGGGGCTCGGCGGGCGAGCCCCGCGCCGGGGCGGGGGCGACCGGGACGACGCGTGGCGCATCCGCTCCGGTTTCCGGACGCTCGGCGGGGCCCTGCGCGCGCGCCGGAGGGGCGGCGAGGGTGCCGCAGAGCAGCAGCGCCGCCGCGGAGAGACGGACGGTGTTGCGTGGGAGCAACGCACGGGGGGCGGCGGACGGATCGGTGAGTCCGAGAACCACGCCGGTCCGCCGCCACGGGGCCGTGCGGGGCCCTCGGCGGCTCGGCCGGCGGTTCTGGCACGGGAGTTGAATGGGGGGGAGGGACATCCAGAGACGGGAACACACCATGAAGATGCTCCTGACCGTGACCCCGACCCAACGCCGCCTCGCGATGCTCGCCCTGCTGAGCTTCATCGCGATGTGCTGACCCCACGCGGGCCTCTGCGGCCCACCCCACGCCGGCGCCTGCCGCCCGGCGTGGGTCCCAAGCGAACCCGCCCCGGCCGCCGGAGGAGGGCGACCGGGGCCTTATCGCGCTCGCCCGGCGAGCGTTGGGCAGTATAACGGACGTACGGAAGACGTACGGATGCCGCGGCGCCCTTCAGGCGCCGGCGGGGGCGGGGGTGGTCGGAAGACCGGCGAGGCGTTCGATCTCCGCGGCCGCGGCCGAGGCGGCATGGTGCCCGCGGAAGGCCTCGCTGATCCTGCGCAGCGCACGCCGCTGCTGCTCGGCCCGCTCGGGGCGTTCGAGGAGCCCGAGGGCCTCGTCCACCAGGGCGTCGGCGCCGGCGAAGTGCGGGATGAGTTCCGGGACAATGCGCTCCCCGGCGATCAGGTTCGGCAGGCTGAAGAACGGGGTCGAGACGATCCACCGCCCGACGAGCGAGTACATGAGCTTGCTCGACTTGTAGACGATCACCATCGGCTTGGCCTGCTTGGCGACCTGGAGGGTGACGGTCCCGGAGACGACGAGGGCGAGGTCGCACCAGCGGACGACGGCGTCGGTCTGCCCGTGGACCATCTCGAGCTTGTCCGGCCAGCCGCCGGAAGCCGCGGCGATCTCGCGGAGCCGGGCCTCCACGGGGCGGGTCGTGGCGGCGACGATGCCGATCATGTCGGCGTGCTCGCGGGCGAGGCGGCGGAAGGCCTCGAGCAGGATCGGGAAGTTCTTCTCCATCTCCGCCGGGCGCGATCCGGGCATCAGGGCCAGGCGGGGGCGCCCGGAGGGCCAGCCGGCGATCTCGCGGTCGATCGCCTCGAGGTCCAGCTCGCGGTCGAAGAGGGGGTGTCCGACGAAGGTGGCGCGGATGCCGCGGTCGCGGAACCACTTCTCCTCGAACGGGAGCAGGCAGCAGACGTGGTCGGTGAGGCGGCGCAGCTTGCGGACCCGCCACGAGGCCCAGGCCCAGACCTGCGGCGCGACGAGGTGCATCACCCGGGCCCCCCGCGCGCGGGTGATCTTGCAGATCGGGAAGTTCGCGGCCGGGGAGTCGACCGGCACGTGCAGCGTGATCGGATGGTCCCTGAGCCAGGCGGCGATGCGCTCGTTGATGTGGCGATGCTCGCGGATCTTGGCGAGCCCGGGGACGCCCATGACGGCGTCGGCGCCGGTCTGTTCGACGACCTCGGCGCCGGCGGCCGCCATCTTCGGCCCGCCCCAGGCGTACATCTTCAGGTCCGGATGGCGCTCGCGAAGGACCGCGATCACGGCGGAGGCGTGGTCGTCCCCGGACGGCTCGAAGCCGGTGAAGAGGATGGCGGGCGGGGCTGGGGCTTTGGGACGCTTGGACACGGGAGGCGGATGGTAGACGGGGGCGGAACCGGCTCCACGCGCCCTGCACGGGAAGCGTTCCACGCTTCCCCCCGTCCCCACCCCCAACCCCATCTCCAATCCCGCCCACCCCCTCGCTCTCTTCGATCCCGCTCGCTCGCCGTGCATTTACGCCCCGAGCCGCCGCCGCTGCATCCTCCGTGCGACGCCGCCGGTTGAACTCTCGACTCCTGCCCGGGCCCTGCCCGCGGATGGGGCGAAAGACCGCCCCGCCGTTCCCGTAGGAGAGCGCCGTGGCGGCCACGGCTCGCACGGAGGCGCGGGATGAAACGCTGCTGGAACGAACGGACGCAGACGCGGGTCGCGATGGCGGGCACCGGGCTGCTGCTTGCGTTCTGCGGCCCGCTGGAGGCCGGGGTTTCGTCCGCCGTCGTGCGGTGCGTCGGGCGGGACAGCGTGGCGGCGCCCTCGCGCGAGGAGATCGTCCGCTGGGCGGCGGAGCGGCGCCAAGAGACGTGGGCGGGCGCGGATCGCGCCGACGCGTAGGCCTCGCGCGCCCCACTGCTGCGCGGCCCGCGGCGCCCGTCCCGGGCGGGCGACGATCGGATCGCGAGGAGAGGTCAGAAGCCGGCGCTGGCGAACCAGTCGCTGGGCTGGCGGTCGAGGGCCTGGGCGATGAGCAGCAGGCTCTCGAGGCTCGGCAGGTGGGCGCCGCGCTCGATCGAGCTGAGCTGGCTCACGCTCACGCCCGAGGCCTCGCTGAGCCCCTTGAGCGTCCACTGCTTCTCGGTGCGGGCGAGGCGGATCTGCCGCCCGAGTTCGGCGCGGAGGCGGTCCTGCGGGCGCTGCCCGAGGCCGTACGCCTCCGCGGCCTGCGCGAGCACGCGGCGCAGCTCGTCCGGGCTGAAGGGCTTGGCGAGGTAGTCGAAGACGTCCCGCTTGAACGTCTCGCGCATCGTGTCCATCGAGGGGTAGCCCGTGAGGACGACGATGCAGAGCTTCGGCCACCGCTCGCGCAGCTCGGCGAGGATCTGCCTGCCCGAGTGGCGTCCCATGTTCATGTCGAGGAGGACGACGTCGGGGAGCTGCTGCTCGCAGGCCGCGTAGCACGACTCGGGCGAACTCGCCTGGCGGACCTCGTGCCCCTCGGCTTCGAGGAGCCCGGTGAGGTACTCGCGGAAGTCCGGGTCGTCGTCGACGGCGAGCACGGAGAGGGCGGGGAAGCCCTGGGCGTCGGCGGCCGGCCCGGAGCCGCCGGAGGACCCCGCCTCGGCGCCGCCGTCGAACCCTCCCGTCCCCCCGACGCCGTCCGGTTGCTCATGCAGGTTCATGCCCGTGCTTCCTCTGCGGCGGCCGGGCGGGCGTCCGCGCCCTCCGATCCACGCGGCTCTCTCGGCTCCGCCCCGAGGGGCTCGACCGGCATCATAACTTCGAACTCGGCGCCCTCCCGGCGGGGGCGGTTGCGGGCCAGGAGCGTGCCCCGGTGCTCGCGGACGATCCCCTCCGCGACGGCGAGCCCGAGCCCCGTGCCCCGGGCGTCGAGCCGGGTGCTGACGAACGGCTCGAAGAGGCGCGGGAGGACGTCCGGGTCGATGCCCGGCCCGTTGTCCCAGACGGTGATCGACGCCCAGTCCACGTCCTCCTTGCGGGTCGTCGCGGCGTCGACGGTGATCCGCAGCGGGGTTCGGGGCGCGGGGGCTCCGCGGAGGGCGTCGACGGCGTTGCGGATCAGGTTCACGAAGACCTGCACCATCCGGTCGGGGTCGCAGGTGATCTCGAGGTCCGGGGGCACGCGGTTCTCGAGCCCGATCTCCCCCGCGTCGCGGTCGAGGCGGACGAGGGTGATCGCCTCGTCGACGATCGGGGCGACGGGGGCGCGGCGCAGCGACGGGCGGCGCGCGCGGGCGAAGTCGAGCAGGCTCTCGCTGAGGCGTTCGAGGCGCCCGACGACGCGTGAGAGCAGGGCGAGTTCGGAGTGGGAGAGCCCCCCGCCCGGACGGTCGGGCTGGATCTTCTCGACGAGCCCCTTGACGACGGCGAGGGGCGTGTTCAGCTCGTGCGCGATGCCGGCGGACATCATGCCGAGGCTGGCGAGGCGGTCGGCGTCGGCGAGGTTCTGCCGCGCCGTCTCCAGCAGGTGGTTCTTCCGCTTCAGGTCGTTGGCGACGGTCTCGAGCCGGTCGAGGGCCTCGGCGAGGGCCTTCTCGTTCCGGCGCAGCGCGAGCACGGAGGCGTTGCGCGACCGCATGATCTCGCCGAGTTCGTCGGCCGGGATCAGGTCCTCGCGGACGAGTTCGTGCTCTTCGTCGCCGCGTTGGACGGCCCGGTCGGCCTCGAGCAGCCGCTGGATCGGGCCGTACACGTTCCGGGGGAGGATGAAGAACTCCAGGGCCGCCGCGATGAGCCCGTAGGCGACGAGCACGGCGAGGAGGATGAGCAGGTACACCCCGGCGGCGGCGCGGCGGACGGGCACGGAGACGGTGCGGGCCACCGCGAGGCGCCCCGAGCCGTCCGGGAGCGCGACGATCGCGAGGGCGCCCTCGTGGGCCGTCGCCTCGGCGAAGGGCTCGCCGGGGCGCTCCAGGGCGCGGGCGGTGAGGTTGCTGGGAAGCCCCTCGGCCGAGCCGCGGATCTCGACGGCCCCGGGAAGGTTGGCGGCCTCGGCGCGGAGCCCGCCGGCCGCGGCGAGGGCGAGGGCCTCGGCCGTGCCCATCTCCGCCTGGGCGATGACGCGCTCGATCGCGGGGCGGAGGGCGAGCAGGAGCGTGCCGGCGAGCACGAGCGAGAAGGCGGTGTGCAGGACGATGAGCTTCTTGCGCACGCGCATGCGGGCGAGGAGTCCGCCGGGCGTCGTCTGGATCGGGGGCTTGCGCAGCGCGTGGGCTTTCACGGGACCTCGTGCTCTAGGCGGGCGTGGCGCGGCGGCGCGGACGCGGGGAGGATCGGCGCGGGGCGTAGCATCCCCGCTCATGCCTGCACCCCGCCACCCGCGCCCGAACAGACCTTACGGATCCCAATCGCCCCGCGACGGACAGCGGAGGACGAACCCCAAACGCGGAGGGGGCCGCGGACGATCGGCCCCGGCCGTCGACAGGGGGGTGCCGACGGATCCGCGGGACGCCGCGGCCCGCCTGCTGAGCCGGCACGCGGGGCGGTTCCCGGACCTGGAACCGCTCCCGGTGGAGGACCAGGCCCTGGAGCCGCGCGACGCCGCGCTGGCGCACGCCATTGCGGACGCCGCGGTGCGGAGATGGCTGACGCTCGGCTTCGTGCTGGGGCTGTACCTGGACCGCCCGTTCGCGGAGCTGGAGCCGCGCATGCAGGGGGTGCTGCTGGCGGGCGCGGCGCAGCTCCTGCTGCTGGACAAGATTCCCCCGCACGCGGCGATCAACGAGGCCGTGGAGTGGGCGAAGCGGCACATCCGCCCCGGGGCGGGCGGGATGACGAACGCGATCCTGCGGAAAGTGGGTGCGCTGCGCCTGCGCCCGGGCGAGGGGGAGGACGCGTCGATCGGGCGGCGGGAGCGGTGGACCGACCGGCGGGACGAGGTGCTGATGCCGGACGGGACGGCCGTGGTGCTCGGGGCGGAGGTCCTGCCGGAGGACAACCTCGAGCGGCTGAGCGTGCAGGCCTCGCTGCCGGTCGAGACGCTGCGGGCGTGGGCGGAGCAGTTCGGGATCCCGCAGGCGCGGGAGCTGGCGCTGCACAGCCTCTCTTCGCCGCCGGTGATCCTGAACGTCGCGCACGCGACGGGGGAGCTGCCGGAAGGCCTGGGGGCGCACGAGGCCGAGGGAGCCCGGGTGTTCCTGGGCGGGCACGCGGAGCTGCGGACGCTGCTGGACGCACGGCCGGACGTGTGGGTGCAGGACCCGGCGTCGACGGAGGCCGTGCGCAGCGTCCGTGATCTGGCCCCGAAGCTGATCGTCGACGCGTGCGCGGGGCAGGGGACGAAGACGCGGCAGTTGGCGGCGACGTTCCCGGAGGCCCGGATCGTGGCGGCGGACGTGGACGAGGGGCGGCTGCGGACGCTGCGGCGAGCGTTCGAGGGACATCCGCGGGTGGAGGTGCGCCGGACGGACGAACTGATCCCGGACCTCGCGGGGCAGGCGGACCTGGTGCTGCTGGACGTGCCGTGCTCGAACTCGGGGGTGCTCGCGCGGCGCCCGGAGGCGCGGTACCGGCTCGCGACCGGGCAGGGCGGGCGGCTGCGGAACCTGCAGCGGCAGATCGTCGCCGACGCGATCCCGCTGCTGAGCGAGGGGGGGCGGATCCTGTACTCGACGTGCTCGCTGGAGCGCGAGGAGAACGAGGGGATCGCCGAGTGGGCGGCGGAGTGGCACCGGTTCCGTCGCGCGCGGGAGCGGCGGACGATGCCGGCCGGGACGCCGGGGGAGCCGGCGAGCGGGTACCGGGACGGGTCGTACTCGGTGGTGCTGGAGCGGTGAACCGGGGGGTGGGGCGGATGGGCGGGTGGGCAGGTGCGGGAGGATGCGCAGGGATTTCCT
>CAYMFP010000194.1:0-6204 GCA_964389385.1 uncultured Phycisphaeraceae bacterium
GCCCCAGCCCCCCAGGCCTCCTGAACCGGAGCACACGTGAGCACGACCGTCCTCCGCCGCCTCGCCCCGCTCGCCGCCCTCTTCGCGGTCGCCCTCGCCGGCTGCACCGGCGCCACCGTCCGCGGCTACGTCACCCGCGGCGGGATCAGCACCGTCACCGTCACGAGCGAGAACGACGCCCGCGTCTCCGGGCCCGGCATCGCCGGCGTCGGCGTGACCCTCATCGAGGAGATCTCCGGCGGTGCCGACCGCGTCGTCGGCCGCGCCGTCTCCGGAGAGGACGGGGCGTTCCGCGTCGGCTGGCCCTCGCGAGAGCGTCCGAAGGGGCTCGTCCGGGTCGTGGCCGAGCGGGAGGGCTTCGTGACCGCGCGGGCCTCGACCTACGTCCCCGGGGCCGGCGAGATCTGGCTCGTGCTGCTCGAGCCCCGTTCGCGCGACGCGGCGCCCGCGGGCTCCGAAGCCGGCCCGGCGCGGACTCCCGGTGACGTGCCGGTCGCCAACCCCGGCGACGTGCCCGTCGAGGACCCGGAAACGCCGTGACCTCCGTTCGGCTCCGGCGGAAGCGGACGGACGCACGCCCCTCCCTGTTCGGAGCCGGCGCGGGGCAGCCCGTCGACCGCCGGTACGTCTTCCGCGCTCCGTTCGTCTACTACGTCGGCGTCACGGTCTTCATCGCGATCGGCGCCTTCAACAGCCAGAACAACCTGCTCTTCATCGTGTTCGGGCTCGCGGCCGCGGGGCTCATCGTCTCCGGCGTCGTCAGCGGCGCCGCCCTCACCGGGCTCCGCGTCTCGCGCCGCATCACCGGGGCCGATCCGGACCTGCCCGGCGGGGACGCCGCCGTCGGCGGCTGGCTCCTGGTCGAGTACCGCGTCACCAACCGCAACTCCTTCTTCCCCGCCTTCGCGCTGACGATCGCCGAAGCCCCCGATCGGGACGCCGCGGACGAAGGCCGTCTCCGCGTCCCGCCAGCCTTCGCCCATCACGTCGGGCCGGGCCAGACGCTCTCGGTGCGGCACGCCCTGCCCGCGGCCGCGCGCGGGAGGGCGACGCTCCGCCGCGTCGTCGTCTCCAGTTCGTTCCCGTTCGGGCTCGTGCGCAAGGTCCTCACGTTCGATCTCGAGCAGCCCGCGCTCATCCGCCCCGCCGCCCTGCCCCTCCGCGAATCGCTCCTCGCCGGGCTCGCGCCCCGCGGGGGCGGGGCGGGCGCCGCCTCCCGCCGTTTCGGCACGGGCGAGGACTTCGCCGGGCTCCGCGAGTACGTCGGCGGCGAGGACCCGCGCGACATCGCCTGGCGCCCGTCCGCTCGCCTTGGTCGCCTCGTCGTCCGCCAACGGGCCGTCCGCACGCCCGCCCGAGTCTGGATCGAACTCCCGGCAACGCACGCCGATCCGCAGACCCGCGAAACGGCCATCGCGGTCGCGGCCGCCCTCGCTTCCGAGGCCGACCGACGCGGGCTCGCGTTCGGGCTGGTCCTCCCGGGGCTCGAGCCCATCCAGCCCCGGACCGGCCGCATCCACCTGGATCGGGCGATCCGCGAACTCGCCGCCCTCGATGACCTCGCCGCCGAGCCCCGGCCCGCTGCGCCTCTCCCGGGAGACGCCCGGTTCGTCGTCGCTGCGGGCGCGATCACCCCCACCTCGGAGGCCGTACAGATCAGCGTGAGCGATCCGCAGACCTGGCTGGCCCCCGGCGCCGAACTCCCGCCCGTGCTGCTCCCCGCCGTTGGAATGCCGGCGGACGGCGCTGCGCCGCGGCGTCGCGCCGGCGTCCGGGGGCTTGGTCGCATCCCTCGGCGGGGGCGGACGTGAAGCCGCACGCCCCCGCGCCGGGCGAGTGGCTCCTCGCCGCGGCCTCCGTTCTGGCCCTCACCGCCTACTGCATCGCCGACGCCCTGCCGGGGCTGCTCGTCGCGGGCATCCCGGCGATCCTGCTCGCCTACCGGTTCGGCCGGCGCCGGCGCGTCCCCCGCGCGCTCTCCGTCGCCGCCACGCTCGGCGTGCTCGGGTACGCGGCGCTCGCGGCCTCGACGGAGGGCTTCAGCGTCTCCGTCTTCTGCCGTTTCGTCGCCCTGCTCATCGTGGTCCGCCTGCTCGACCGCGCCGCGCCCCGCGACGACGCGCAGCTGCTCGCCCTGTGCGTCTTCCTGCTGATCGGGGCGGTGCTCACCAGCGCCTCGTTCCTGCTCTGCCTCGTCCTGCTCGTCTCCGTGCCGGTCCTCATCGCGGCGGTGGTGGGGCACCAGCTCCGCTCCGCCGAGCGGGCCGTCGCCACGGGGCAGGCCGGCGAGCCTCCGCGCGTTCGGCCGGCCGCCCCCGCTTCACCGAGCGTCCGGCGCGACTTCCGCCGGCTGGTCGCGGGCGCTTCGCTCGCGGCCGTCGGCGTCTCCGCCGTCATCTTCATCGTCATGCCGCGCGGGCTCGGGGACCGTTCCTTCGGGCGGTGGGGCGGCTTCACGCTCGGGCCGACGACCGGGTTCACCGACACGGTGCGGCTCGGCTACGGCGGCGTCATCTCCGAATCCCAGGCGATCGTCGCGGACCTGCGGATCCTCGACGCGGACGGCACGCCGATCGAGAACCCGGAGCCGGCGTACTACCTCCGCGGCGCCGTGCTCGAGGAGTACGACAACGGGAACTGGCGCGAGGCGGGCGGCGCCACGCAGTCGTTCCGCGTCCGCGGCGGGCTGGCGCAGGACATCGTCCCCGACCCGCGCCCCACGCTGCGGCAGGAGATCACGCTCCGCTCGGCCCCGGACGCGATGCGCGGCGACGAGGGCAGGCACGTCTTCGCGGTCTGGACGCCGCTGCGCTACCGCTTCGAGGAGAACGCCCGCCTCGCCGTCGACGAGGACACGCTGAGCATCCGCCGCAGCGGGCGCGGCGGGCGCGTCCGCTACACCGTCTGGAGCGGACCGCCGCCCGAGCCCTCGCCTGCGCAGCTCGCCCTCCCGCGCGACCTCGACGCGGCCCCCTCCTTCCCGTCGCCCGCGATCCGGGAACTCGCGGCCGAAGTCCTCGCCGGCGCCGAACTCGCCGCCGATCCGGCGCTGCGTCCGATCGCCGACGACGCCCGGGCCGTCGAGCGCCTGGAGAGCTTCCTCCGCCTCGGCTTCGACTACACCCTCGAGAACCAGGCCCCGCCGCTCCGGCGCGACCCCATCGAGTGGTTCCTGCTCGAGCACCGCCGCGGGCACTGCGAGTACTTCGCCTCGGCCCTGGCCGCGCTGTGCCGAAGCGTCGGCATCCCCGCACGCGTCGTCAGCGGCTTCGTCGCCACGGAATACAGCCCGGTCGCCGGACACTTCACCGTGCGAGAGAGCAACGCGCACGCCTGGGTGGAGGCGGAGATCGCCCCCGGCGTCTGGCGCACGTTCGACCCCACGCCGCCCGCCGACTTCCGCACGATCCACGAGCCGGGCCGCGACCTCGCCTCCCGCTTCCGCCGCTGGTTCGCCGCCCTCGAGTACGGCTACATCGAGGCGATCGTGAACTTCGACGCCTCCAGCCGCTCGTCCCTGCTCGGATCCGCCGAGGACCGCGCCGCCCCCATGGCCTTCCTCGGCGCGCGGGGCGGCTCGCTGCGCAACGCCGTGCGTCTCGTCGGGCTCGCCCTCCTTGCCGCCGCCGTCCTCGGGGGGAGCGCGACGATCCTCCTCCGCCTCTCCGGGCGGTGGGCCGAGTGGCGCCGCCGCCTCCTCGCCCTGCTCCCGCGCCGCCTCGGCGGGGGCGACCTCGCCGCGGAACTCGCGATCTACGACGGGGCCCTGGCGGCGCTCGCCCGGCTCGGCCTGCCCAAGCCGCCGTGGCGCCCGCCCCAGCGGCACGCCCGCGAGTTGGAGGGCGCCGGATCCCCGGCCGCCGCGCCGTTCGCCGAGGTCGCGGGCATCCTCTACCGCACCCGTTTCGGCGGTGCCCGCCCGACCCGCGAGGAACTCGCGGCGATGACGGCCGCCGTCGAACGCCTCGAGGCACTCGCCCGCGAGACGCCCCGCCGGGCACGCCCGAGAACCGGCGCCGCGCCCGCCTGACCCGCGCCGCCGACCCCCCGCCCGCCCGCCGGCCTGAACGCCCCGCCGGACCTCGCCGATCCGCCATTCGACCCAACCAGGTCGGGAAGGCGAGCCAAATGCCGGCGATCCGTTCACGCACCGAGCGGTGGCGCGACTGCCTGTGGAACATCTACGAGCGCGGCGGCGGGATCGAACTCGCCGTCGACCGCCCGGGCCGCGACTACACCGAAGAGGCCGACGACGCCCCGCGCGACCTGCTCTGGCGCGTCCGCATGCTCGGGCTCAGCGAGGACGAGATCCTCTGCGAGGCCCCGGGCGCCCTCGGCACGAGCTTCACCTTCGGGCAGGGGCAGGGTCTCATCGGCATCATGGCCGTCGGGCAGAACCGGTGGACCTTCCGCACCAGCGTCCTCGGGCAGGCGTCGGGGGGCCCCAGGCCCGGGCTGCGGCTCCGCATGCCGGAGCGCGTCGACCGGTGCCAACGCCGCTCCCACGCCCGCTATCAGACGCTGCGCCTGAGCCTGCCCACGGTGCGGTGCTACCCGCTCCTCGACCCGGCCTCGACCGTCGCGGCCGAGATCGCCTGCCGGGCTCGCATCGAGACCCTCGCCGCGGGCGGCGAGGCATCCTCGGAGGCGGCGATGCTCCCCGAGGTCGGCACGGCCTTCCAGGGGCAGCTCTCGAACATCGGCGGCGGCGGCGTGGGGCTGGTCGTCGACCGCAGCGAGTCCCGCGGCGTCGAGGGATCCCGGCTCTACTGGCTGCTCATCGACCTGCGTCCGGACATCCCGGCGCCCATCGGCGTGACCGCCCGCCTCGCGCACTCGCACATGGACAGCGAGCAGCAGGTGCACGTCGGCATGGCGTTCGAGTTCGGGCTCAACCCGTCGCACCGGGCCTTCGTGATCGCCCAGATCCAGCACTTCGTCCAGAAGTCGCTGGAGCGGTAGGGGAGTCCAGAGGCAGGCGGGCCGAATCGGGCCGCCGCGAACCGAGCGTCCGCGGCGCCCGCAGAAGGGTCTGGTCGCGTGGGGCGAGGGCTCAGAAGGGCAGCCCGAGATCCCGCGTCGTGTTGCCCCAGGTCGTCGGGTCGAACTCGCTGTGCGTGTACATCGAGGGCAGGCGCGTCTCGATGAGGCGCACGTCGTCGGTCATGCTGTGGAGCACGATCTCGTTCGTGCCCCCGTTCCACACCGCGCTGTACCCGTCGCGTCCGCCGTCGCGGACGTCCGCCACCCGCCCGGAGGGGATGTGGAACACCGTCCGCCCGTCCGGGGCGTGGAGGCGGACCGTACCCCGGGACTCCCCGGCCACGACGAGGAGGATGTCCCCTCCGGTCGTGACGATGTTCACCGGAGCGTCGATCGGGTGGTTCGTGCGGACCCGCACCGGGCCGCCGGCCCCGCCCGAGACGCCGTTCTCGATCGTGATCGCCCCGCGGACGTTCAGGACGTCGACCTCGCCGGCGCCGCTCCGGACGAGCAGACCGTCCGCCGCCGGGGTCCGAATCACGATCTCGAGCGCCGGGATCGGGTACTCGCCCCCGAGGGCCCGCTCGTTCCCGGAAACACGCAGGATCGAACGCTCCGGATCCTGCTGCACGTGCTCGGCGACGCCCCAGTCCGTCGCGTCGATCACATCCCACTCCGGACGCTCCTTGCGCCCGACGCCCGTCCAGATCGGGCGGATGCGGACTTCCGCCTGCTCCAGGCGCTCGTCCACGATCACGCGGACCACGCCGGCCGTGTTCTGAACATCCACGGCCACCTGCTGCTCGCCCGTCACCGCCGGCCCGGAGATCGGGATCGAGTAGTCGGGGCGGCGCGAGCGCGTGTGCCGCGCGAAGGGCCCGTTGAGGCGCAGCCCGCGTCGGCCCCGCCGGGCCGTCGGCTCCGCGTCCGCCTCAAGATAATGCTCATCCCCCTCATCCAGGGCGATCATTGCCTCGGCTCCCTCGGGCTGCACTTCCGAGGGCTGCTCGCTCATGGCGCGGTCGTCGGCCCGGCGGTTCCGGGCGCAGCCGGGCAGGACCAGGGCGGGCGCGAGAGCCATCAGCGCTCCGGCTGTCAGCAGGGCGCGGAGGCGGCGGTGGCGGGGGTGGGGATGGGGATGGGGGGCAGCGGTGAAGGGCATCAGGGTCTCTCCACGGGCCGGGCCCGTCGTGGCGGAGCCCGCCGGCGGGTTTCCGGCGG
>CAYMFP010000195.1:0-6094 GCA_964389385.1 uncultured Phycisphaeraceae bacterium
CCCGACCCCGCCCCTGCAGGCCGCTCCCCGGGCGGCGCCCGCCCCCTCGTGGTGATCGCCGAGCCCATCCCCGCGGTCTGCCGCGGCTGGCTCGCCGAGCGCTGCGCCGTCAGCGACGCCCTCGACGATCTTCCCGCGGCCTCGGGGCTCGTCGTCCGTACCTACACCCGGGTGGACGCCGCCCTCCTGGAGCGTGCGCCGCGCCTGCGCGTGGTCGGGCGTGCCGGCGTCGGGCTCGACAACATCGACCTCGACGCCTGCCGGGCCCGCGGCGTCCGGGTCGTGCACACGCCTGGGGCGAACGTCGAGGCCGTCACGGAACTCGTCCTGGCGTTCATGCTCGACGCCGCCCGCCCCCGGGCCGGGCTCGACGCGCCCGTCGCCCCGGATCGGTGGGAGGCGATCCGGCGCGAGCAGACCGCCCCCCGGACGCTGGCCGGGCGGACGCTGGGCGTCTACGGGCTCGGGCGCAACGGATCGGCCGTGGCGCGGGTGGGGCATGCGCTCGGCATGCGCGTTCTCTTCTGCGACCTCTTGGACCTCGAGAGCCCGCACGCCGAGCGGGTCTCCCGCGAGCGGCTGCTCGCCGAGAGCGACGTGCTGAGCGTCCACGTCGACGGGCGCCCGGAGAACCGCGGGCTGATCGGGGCCGGGGCTTTCGCCCTGATGCGCCCGGACGTGGTGCTCATCAACACCGCCCGCGGCTTCGTGGTCGACGCGGGGGCGTGCGCGGGCTTCCTGCGGGCGCACCCGGAGGCCCGGGCGATGCTCGACGTGCACGAGCCGGAGCCCTTCGGGGCCGACTACCCGCTGCTCGGGCTGCCGAACGCCCGCCTGACGCCGCACCTCGGCTCGGCGACGGCAGACAGCAAGGAGCGGATGGGCTGGGTGGTGCGGGACGTGTGGGCCGCGCTCGAGGAGGCGGGGTGCTGAGAAAATCTTCGCGCGGGCGGGCAGATTGTCTTGAACTGTTCTGAACAGGTGGTAGGTTGGAGACGCCGCGGGGGACCGGCGCTTCGGACCTGGCCGCGCGGCCGGGACGACTCGCCGGGCCCCGGCCACCAGACTCTCGGAGGAACGGGACGATGACACAGAAGCAGCACGCGTGGATCACCGCCGCCTGCCTGGGTGCGGCCGCAGGGCTCGCCGCCGCTCAGGGCACCACCACGGTCACCTTCGACGGCGGCGACACCGGAGGCTGGCAGGGCATCCAAGGCATCGGGGGGAGCAGCTTCGTCGACGACAACGACGGCAACGGCGCCCCGGCCTACCACACCGTCTTCAACAACTTCGGGATCTACTGGACCAACGACTCCAACCCCGCGTTCGTCCAGGACCTGACGCAGTGGCAGTCGGTCACGATCTCGATCGACGTCAAGGTCAACGACATCAGCATGCTCGGGATGGCCGTCTCCCGCCCGTTCTTCGTCGAGTTCCGCGACTACGACAACGGCAGCTCGTACCCGTGGGACTCGGTCTGGTTCAAGTTCGATGACATCTCCGCCGCCACCTACGGCGAGTGGACGACGCTCTCCGTGACATTCGACCCCTCGCAGATGCTCCTGCCGGCCGGCTGGGGCGGCTACGGCGACGAGGACCCGAACACCTTCGAGCCCATCCTCCCCGCCCACCGCACCTTCGCGGACATCCTCGCCACCTACGACGAGATCGCCTTCTCCACCCTCGAGCCCGGCTTCTTCTTCGGGTTCACCGACTTCGACGTGCTCGTCGACAACATCTCGATCACCGTCGTCCCCGCCCCGACCGGCGTCGCCGCCCTCGCGGCCGCCGGGCTGATCGCCGGGCGCCGGCGTCGGGCCTGAGCCTCGGGCGCCGGCGGCCGTCGAAGCCGCGGGCGCTCTTCAGGATTTCTCTCTTTCCGCGGCCCCTGCGGGCGCCGCTCCTTCACGCCCGGCCGCGGGGCCGGGCGTTGTCTTCCGGCGTCGGCGCCCGCACGCACCGGCGTTGCGCGCCCGGCGGGCTCGCCGGCCTTACGACTCCGCGCCGGCGCCCGAGGACGCCTCCGCGATCTGGCGGTAGACGAGCGTGATCTGGCGCCCGTCCACCTCGACCCCGATCTCGACGCGGTCCCCCGTCTGCCGCCCCGTGAAGGAGCGCCCGGAGGCGTCGCGGAGGGTCAGCGTGCCGCTCCCGCGGGTGTAGGTGCCCTCGGCCACGAACGGCCGCGTGTTCGGCTGCGTCACCGTGAGCCCGAAGGTGCCGTCCGGCAGGAGGTTGAGGCGTCCGGAGAGCCCGGGGCGGGCCTCCCCCTCGAGCGCCAGCTCGAGCGCGTTGGCCGCGTCCGCCGCCTCGGGGGCGAAGACGACCGTCATCGTCCGCGGGCCCATGGGCATCGAGAGTTCGAGCTTGCCCGTCTCGGTCAGCGTGCCGGTCGCGGTCTGCCCGCGGACCTGGAGGCTCAGGGCGCCGCCGCTGTCCTGCCAGGTGGTCTGCTCCTCGAACGGGCCCTGCATGCTCGTGCCGCGGACCGTCGCGGACCCGCCGGGACGGAGGTCGAGCGAGAACTGCATCGCCGACATGGCGCGGTCCGCGAACTCCTCGGGAACGCCGGCCTCGAGGAGCTTGCCCCGCGTCGCGGCGCCGTCGATGTCCCAGCTTCCCTCGTAAGAAACCCCCTTGGACGGGGTTGCCTGGGCCTGGGCGAGCAGCGCGTCCGGGTCGAGCCGCCATCCCATCCGCGTCGGCTCCGGGTCGCAGGCGGCGAGGACCGGGAGGACGAGCAGGCACGAAAGCAGCGATCGCGTTCTCGGCATGAAGTCTCCGGCTGGGCCGAAGGATAGGGAGAGCCGGGCGGGGCCCGGCGGGGCCCGAATCCGGCGATTCGCCGATGGCGCCGCAACAATCCGGCGATAGGCTGGTTTGCATCACGGGCGCTCGCCGGCTCCGAAGCCGGTGTCGTGCCGTGCGCACGCGTTCTCCGGGAGGCGACCGATGACCGAGATCCACCGCATCGTCCGCGCCGCCGCGATCCGGCTCTTCGCGATCGACCTGCTGCGGACGCTGGCCGTGACGCTCACGGTCGCGGGCACGACGCTGCTGGTCGTCAAGATCATCGAGAAGCTCACGCCGGTGGGCTTCCGGTGGGACTGGCTGCTGCCGGCGGGCGGGGCGGCGGCGGTGCTGGGGGCGGTCGCGTGGTCGGCCCTGCGCCGCAAGCGGGGCGTGGACGTCGCCCGCGAGGTCGACGAGCGGGCGGGGCTGCACGAATCGCTCTCGACGGCCCTGCTGGTGGAGCGGAGCGAGGACGGGTGGTCGCGGAACGTGGTCGAGTCGGCCCGGGAGCGGGCGCGGGAGGTGCGTCTGGCGCAGGCGGTGCCGGTGACGGCGCCGCGGATGTGGCCGGTGCCCGCGGCCGTGGGGGCGGCGCTGCTCGCCGTCTGGTGGCTCCCCCGGCACGACCTGACGGGCGTGCTGCAGCGCGAGCGCGAGGCGGAGCAGGAGCGGGCCCAGGTCCGGCAGGTCGAGCTGGAGATCAAGGCGCAGGAGCAGCGGCTGGACCAGCTGCTGGCGGCGACGGGGATCGAGCCGCCGGAGAAGGCGGGCGAGGCGGAGGGGCAGGAGCGGCCGGACCCGCGGACGCCCGAGCAGCTCCGGCGCGACCAGATCCGCCGCCTGACGGAGGTCGCCGACCGCCTGCGCGAGGAGGCCGAGGGCGAGCGGGCCGAGCGGCTGGAGGCGATGCAGAAGGCGATGCGCCAGCTCAAGACGCCCGGCCCCGGCCCGGCGGAGGAGATGATGCGCCGCATGGCCCGCGGCGAGTTCACCGAGGCCCGCGAGGCGCTGGAGAAGCTGGCGGACAAGCTGCGGCAGGGGGACCTGAGCGAGGAGGAGCGGAAGAACCTCGAGCAGCAGCTCGCGGCGATGCAGGAGCAGCTCGAGAAGATGGCCGAGGAGGCCGAGCGGCAGCGCGAGCAGCTCGCCGAGCAGATGCAGCGGGCGCTCGAGCAGGGCGGGATGTCGTCCGAGCAGGCGCAGGAGATGGCCGAGCGGCTCGCGGAGCAGATCCAGCAGAACCCGCAGGCGGCGCAGGAACTCGTGCAGCAGGCGATGCAGCAGGCCGAGCAGGCCCTCCAGCAG
Organism: uncultured Phycisphaeraceae bacterium; assembly: GCA_964389385.1. Classification (GTDB taxonomy): domain Bacteria; phylum Planctomycetota; class Phycisphaerae; order Phycisphaerales; family UBA1924; genus CAYMFP01. Next base: position 4,099 of record CAYMFP010000195.1, read on the forward strand.
ATGACGCCGCAGCAGCGCGAGCAGCTCCAGCAGCAGATGCAGCAGATGGCCCAGCAGATGGCGCAGCAGTGCCAGAACGGGGGCCAGTGCGAGAACATGGGGCAGGCGATGGGGCAGATGGCCCAGGCGCTGCAGCAGATGCAGGGCGGGCAGATGGGCCCGGAGGGGCAGCAGGCGATGCAGGACCTGGCCCAGCAGCTCGGCGAGATGGAGATGCTCCAGCAGCAGATGCAGTCGCTGCAGGCCGCGCTCGCCGAATGCCAGGGCCAGATGGGCCAGCTCGGCATGAGCATGGCCCAGAAGAACAGCAACAGGCCCGGCGGGCACAAGGCGGGCTTCGGCTTCGCCGGGCAGGGCGCCAACGACGCGCCGGACGCGGACCCGAGCCAGTACGAGGTGAGCCAGGCGAAGACGGCGACGGAGAACACCGGCGGGCCGATCATCGGCTCGATGGTGGTCTACGGGGCGCAGGTGAAGGGCGAGAGCCGCGCCGCGTTCGCCTCGGCCGCGCAGGCCTCGAGCCAGGCGGCCTCGGAGGCGATCGACTCGATGCGCGTGCCGCGGGAGTACCAGGACGCGGTGCGGCACTACTTCGGGCGCCTCGAGGCCAAGGCCGCGGAGGCGGCCGAGGCGGCGAGCACGGGCGAGGCGGCGGAGTAAACGCCCGACGCGCCGCGGCTCCGCCGGGCGCGGCCTCTCACATCTCGGCCGAGCGGGCGCGATGGGCGGAAGGCAACGACTTCCGATCGTCGGCGACGCCCGCGGGTTCGTCCGCCGCTCCCGGAGCTTCGCTCATCGGGCTCGTGTGCCTCTTCGACGATGAGCGGTGATCGGGAAGAGCGCGGCCGCGAGCACGGCGATTGCTCCGGGGGCCGGCACCGGCCGTGCCAAGCGGAAGCCTTGGCCGAGCAACGAGCCGCCGCCGTGCAGGGCGAGTCGCTCGTACAGCAGGTCGCTCATGAGCTGATGGGCCTCCGATCCCATCAAATAGATGCTGTTGAAGCTGCCGTCCCAGGTGAGATCCATCGTGCCGGTGAACTCGCGGGTGGCGCCGGCGACGTCGAGCATCCCGTAGGCGCTCGCCGCCCACGGGTACTGCTCCAGGTCCCACTCCCCCGGCAGGATCCACGGGTCGTTGGGCCCGAGGTTGTCGATCACCCACATGCCCACGGCGTCGTACCCGGGCTCCGGCGGGCCGTGCCGCAGCGGCTCGTCGCGCATGCCGGGGTAGGACCACCACCCGCCCACGCCGTTCTTGTCCGGGTCGTAGTACGCGGCCTTGACCCACTCGTCGAGCGTCGGGATCCAGTACCTGGCCCCTTCGGCCGGCCGCAGCGCGGCCGGGTTGCCCGGCCCGTCGAGCTGCGCCATGAAGGCCGCGAGGTCGTAGACGCCGCTCTCGAACGCCCAGGCCTCGTTCACCCGCCCGTTGTGCAGCCAGTTGCAGTAGCGCAGCGCGTAGACGAAGTCGGTCTGCGCGCCCCAGTCCTGCGGGTTCGTGCGGGCGTAGGCGAAGCGCTGCGCCGCGTGGTTCCACTTGATGGCGTGCCCGCCGAGGTCGGTGCCGGTCCGCCGCGACGGGTCCATGAACGGGGCGTAGGCGTTGCAGAACTCCAGCCAGTCGGAGTTGCGGACCTGCGTCCGCATGATCTGGTACTCGTAGCCGACGGAGCCGACGGTGACGCTGCCGACCCCCTCGTCGACCACGGCGGCCGGGTTCCCAGGATCGCCGATGGTGATCCAGTCGGCATCGATCACCGGCTGGGCGAGGGCGGCGGAGGCGAGCAGCAGCGCGCCCGCCGCGGATGGGCTTCGTGTCATTCCGGCTCCCGTGTGCGAGGCTCGCGGCCGGGACGCACTCTCGGCCATGCCGAGCATCGGAGATGCGCGGCCGGCGCGTGCAGGATTGCTCGCTCCGCCGGGCCGGGGCGGACGACGGCTCCGAAGGCACCCCGGCCGGGCGTGCTCACCCGGCCGGGACCTGATCGCACCCCAC
>CAYMFP010000196.1:0-5961 GCA_964389385.1 uncultured Phycisphaeraceae bacterium
ACCCGTCCCACCGCGAGAGGTCCACGCCCAGCCGTCCCGGCTCCGCCTGCCACGGCAGCAGCCGCCGCGGCCAGGCCGTCCGCACGCCCTCCGCGTCCGTCCGCGTCAGCCCGATCCGCAGCACCCGCCGCCCGTCCGCGTCGATCTCCCCGATCTCCCGCGGCAGCGTGAGCAGCGCCGTCCACCGCCCCGCGTCGCGTGCGATCTCCGCCCGCTCCGGAACCCCCGCCGGCGACCCGCCGATCACCTCCACCCGCCCGTCCGCCCGCACCCGCAGCACGTGCGCCGGATCGCGGAACGCCCCCAGCCACACGTCCACGAACTCCTGCTCCCACCCTGCCCCGCTCTCCGCTCCCGCCTCATCTCCCGGCGTGCGGCACTCGACGTACAACAACCAACGCGCCCCGCCCTCTGCCCCCGCGCCGCCTCCGTCCGCTCCATGCCACGCGCCCCGGTGCAGCAGCGCGGCCGTCCGGCGATCCGGCGCCGGCAGCCGCGGCGGCCCGTCCTCCGCGGGGCGCAGCCACTCGGGCATCGTCCAGTCCGGCAGCAGCGGGCCGATCCGCAGCCCCGGCGGCGTCGCCGGCAGCACGTGCGTCATCGGGCGCAGCTCGAACTCGCGCTCCCCGATCCGCCCGAGCAGCGGCGGCGCCGCCTCCGCCACGCCCGCCGGACCGACGCTCTCCACCACCGCCGGCACGTCCAGCACGTCCGCGTGCATCGGGCGCAGCGGCTCGTCCCCGACGCGCCCGGAGATCCCCAGCTGCCGCGCCCCGACGATCGCCGCCGACGCCGCCGTGTTCGCCACCCCGAGGCTCACGAGCACCCGGGGCAGCCCGGGCGCGCCCGGATCCGCCCGCCCCGCGTCGTCCATGATCCACGCCGGGCTCTCCGCCCGGACCGCCAGCCACAGCCGCGCGTGCCGCGCCAGCCGCTCCCCCGTCAGCCCCGGCGCCAGCAGCCCCTCCAGCAGCGCCCCGATCGCCCGCGGATCGCTCTCCCACGCCGGCGCGACCGCGTGCTCCCCCCCCGTCACCTCCGGCGGAAGGACCACCGCTCCCGCGATCACCGCCCGGACCCGCTCCGCGTCGAGCGCGGAGGCCGCGTGCAGCCGCCCGAGCGCGATCCGCCACCGGTCGCACACCTGCTCCGCCAGCGCGGCGATCGGGTCCGACGGCGACCGCGCCTCCCGCGCGTGCAGCCGCCCGAGCGCCAGCAGCGCCCGCCACCGCTCGGCCGGGTCCGCCATCCGGTCCGTAAGCATCGCTCCCAGCGCCGCGCTCTCCCGGTGCGCCGCGGGCACCGGGCTCGCCAGCGCCTCCCGCGGCGGATCGAGCAGCGCCGCGTCCAGCCACGCCGTCGACGTCGGACGCCCGTTCACCCGCAGGTCCCCCGAGCCCGGCCCCGACTCCGCGGGCACCGGCGCCGCCGCGTGCCAGACGATCCCTTCTCCCCCGCCCGCCGCCCGCTCCGGCGTCGCCAGCGACCACGCCACGGCCGGCCCGAGCCACCGCGGCACGCCCGGCGCAGGCCGTGCGGGCTCGACCGTCATCGCCGCCGCCGTCGCCTCCCGCCGCGTCCCGTCCGAAAGCCGCAGGTCGATCCCCCCCGCCCCCCCCCCGCCCGGCGCGCCGCGCAGGCGGAGGACGAGCGTCCGCCCCGGGATGAGGTACACCCGCTCTTCCGCCACGCCGACGCCCTCCGCCGGCCGCCGCGGCGCCCCCCGCCCCAACCTTCGTTCCACCCCGACCGCCCCCGACGCCTGCAGCGCGGCGAGCGCGGAGACCGCCAGGAACGCCCGCCGATCGAGCGACGCCCCGCACCGCTCCGCCCCCGGCATCTCCGGCGAGTCCGCCATCCGCTTCTGCGCTCCGCTCACGCCCGCATCTTCCACGCGAACAGGACCCATTCCACCGCCAGCAGCGCCGCCGCCGCGAGCACGAACCACGGCCACAGCTCCCGCGGGCCCACCTCCGCCTCGCCCCGCCCCGGCACCTCCCGTCCCGCCACGCGGATCGCCGGGTCCACGAAGACGAGGCTCTCCACCGGGCTGAGCAGGTTCACCGCGATCGTGCGGCCCTCCGCCCCGACCCCCGCCCCCTCGATCTCGTACACCCCCGCCCGCTCGAGCACGCCGAGCGAGACCTCCCGCGTCCCGTCCGCCGCGCCCCCCGGCGGCGTCACCCGCCGCTCGATCGGCCCGGCGACGCGCACCGCCCCCGAGGCCGCCACGCTCACCGCCTCCGTCGTCGACACCGAACGCGCCGAACCCCCGTCCTCCGCCGTCAGCCCCGCCAGGTAATCCACGGCCGAGGCCACGAAGATCGGGAAGCTGAAGTGCACCGGCCAGTTCGACTGCGCGAGCGCGAACCCCACGAGCAGGTGCCGCACGCCCCCGCGACGCACCTCCGCGATGAGCGGCCCGTGCGGGCCCTCCGCGAGCGACTCGATCCCCAGCCCCGCCTCGCCCTCCGCCTCGCCCGGGCTCGGCAGCGCGAACGCCTCCGCGATCACCACCGTGTCCAGCGCCGTGTACTCCAGCACCGGGTGCCCGCGCCGCCACGTCACGAACCGCACCCGCTCCCCGATCGGCCCCGCCTCCGCCTCCACCCCCGGCAGCGACGGCGGCGGCGCCCCGAAGACCAGCGACGGCGCCTGCGGCAGCCGCTCCGGACGCACCCGGTCGTACACCACCACGCCGATCTCCCCGCGCCGCGCGGCGATCGTCCGCTCCGCCTCGGCCGCCGGCACCGCCCGCAGCGACCGCAGCCGCAGCTCGCGCAGCACGTCGACCAGGAACGGGTCCGGGCGCCGGTCGTCCGGATGCACGACGAGCACCCCCGGCGCCACCGGCGGCGCCAGCACCGCCTGGTACGCGTCGTCCGACGCGAGCACGTCCCCCCCCGGCAGCGAGATCCGCAGCAGCCCCCCCTCGGCGTCCTCGAACTCCAGCGTCGTCGCCGCCTCCCCGGGGACGAGCCCGTCCCGCCCCGCCGTTCCCTCCGCCGCTTCCGTCCGTGCCGCCGGCACGCTCAGCGTCGTCGACAGCACCCGGCGCCCCCGCAGGTCCACCCGCAGCGCCACCGTCCGCTCCCGGTCCGACGCGTTCTGCACGCGGACGAACGCCCGCACCAGCGTCGGACGCTCGTAGTCCCGCACCGCGCTGCCCGCCACGATCCCCATGTTGTCGTGGAACGGCTGCTCGGTCCCCACGGCCTCGTACCGCACCTCCGCCCCCGCGAGCGTCAACGCCGAGGACGCCGGATTGCACCCGTCGCTCAGCAGCAGCAGCAACGCCGGCTCCGCCCCGCCCTCCTCCTCCGACCCCGCCCCGGCCCGGCGGAGCAGCGCCCCCGCGAGTTCCAGCGCCGCGCCCGGGTCCCCCGGCTGGTCCGTCGGCGTGATCAGGTCGATCGCCGCCCGGATCCGCCCCCGGTCGTCCGACGGCGGCGCCACCACCCGCGCGTCCCCCGCGAACGCGATCACCGTCACCTCCGGCATCCGCGGCGCTCGGCGCAGCGCGTCCACGAACGCCCCGGCCCGCCGCTTCGCCTCCTCCAGGCGGCTCACCTCCCCGTCCGTCGCGTTCATCGACGCCGACCGGTCGATCGCGATGACCACCCGCGGCGGCACCGCGCCCATCCCCTCGACCGCCGGACGCCCGAGCGCCATCAGGAACAACGCCAGGATGAGCAGGTGCAGCCAGAGCAGCGGCGTGTTCCGCAGCCACCGCAGCGGCACGTTGACCTGGAGGTCCTCCGTCCGGTCCTCCCACAGAACGGTGGACGAGACCCGCACCGGACGCCGGCGGAGCTTGAGCAGGTAGAGCGCGATCAGCGCCGGAACCGTCAGCGCCGCGGCGATGATCATGGGGAGCGGGGCGAGGAAGGTCATCCGCCCGCAGCGTACGGCCGCCGGGCAAGACAGGCTTCTCGCGGCCTCCGCCACCCCCCGCCGCCGATCCTGTTTCTTTCTCCGGGAGAATGGTTGCCGAGCCGCGGGCCGCGCGGTATGTTCTGACGCACCAAGGCCTCCGCCGCGGCGATCCCGCCCGCCGAGAAGGCCCCCGAGGAGAGGGAATCATGCGCCACGCGTTCATGCCCGTGCTCGTTGTCTGCTGCGCCGCCGGCGCCGTCCGCGCCCAGACCGTCATGGTCCTCGGCGATTCCCTCGGCTTCGGGCTCAACGCCTCCGAGCCCGCCAGCGGCGAGCCCTCCTACGGCGACCAGGGCTGGGCCGCGGGCTGGGCCAACCGCCTCGCCGCCCGCAACGGCGGCGTCCGCCCGAGCCTCGTCAATCTCTCCGTGCCGTTCGAGACCGCCCCCTCCTTCTTCAACGGCACCGAGCCGTTTCTCTACGCGCTCAACCTGAACTACGACCCCGCGAACCCCGGCACCCAGGCCGAGGCGTTCACGAGCCGCTCGAACGCCATCACCTCCGGCGGCGGCTCCATCTCCCACGTCGCGATCGCCCAGGGCGGCACGGACTCCCTCTGGCTCATGGCCGACCCGTTCTACCTGTACGGCACGAACGAGGAGCGCCAGCAGATGATCGACACGCTCGTCTCCTCCTTCAGCGACCGCTACAACGCCATCCTCGACCTCGCGATGCAGCAGGCCCCCGGCGCGGAGATCGTCGCCCTCAACGTCTACAACCCCGCCCGCTTCTACCTCTACGACGAGGACGAGAACAACGACCTGCTCTTCGAGCGGGGCGAGGCGATCATCGAGCGCATCAACGCGGAGATCGCCGCCGCCGCGGCCGCCCGCGACATCCGCCTCGTCGACCTCTACTCCACCTTCCTCGGGCGCGAGGACGAACTCACCAACATGCCCGGCTTCGACGACATCCACCCGAACGCCGCCGGGCACGCCCTGATCGCAGACCTCGTCATCCCCGCCCCGGGCTCGGCGGCGCTGCTCGCCGCCGGCCTCCTCGCCGCCCGCCGCCGCCGCTGAAACCACACGCCCGCGGCGCCCCGCCGCCCCCGGCGGGGCCCCGTCTTCCTCCGCCATCCTGCGCCGCCCCCGCATCTCGCCGAACCACGCCCTCAGCCGCGGAAACCGCTCCTCCGGCGCGTTCTCCCCGGCCCTCGGCGCGCCGGCGCCTCAGCCGCCCCACCCCGGCGCCGGATCGATCCGCTTCGGCGCCAGATCCGCCGCGGGCGTCTCCTCCCGCGCCTGCTCCCCCCTGTACCCCTTCGCCCAGATGTAGATCTCCTTCGACGGGTCGCGGCACGCGTCCGGCTTCAGCGGCTTCGCCTCGCGGAACAGCCCGCGCGTCCGCCTGAGCAGGTCCCCGAACGTCTCCCCCTCGAAGACCTTCATGCAGAAGTTCCCGCCCGGCCGCAGCAGCCCCGGCAGGATGTCCAGCAGCATGTCGCACAGCCGGACGCTGATGAAGTGATCCCCCGCCCCGGTCGTGTTCGGCGCCATGTCCGAGATCACCGCGTCGAACAGCCGCCCCGCGAGCCGCTCGTCGTGCGAGAGCGCCAGCAGATCCCCCGGCGGGACCTTGGTCACGTCCCCCCGCACCACGGCCACGTTCGGCGTCTCCAGGTCCAGCGATCCGAGCCGCACCTCCTGCAGGTCGATCCCCACCACGCCCCCCTCCGCACCCACCAGCCGGCTCGCCACCTGGAGCCAGGACCCCGGCGCGCACCCCACGTCCAGCACGCGGTCCCGCGGGCGGATCAGCCGCTGCCGCTCCTGCAGTTCCAGCAGCTTGTACGCCGACCGCGCGACGTACCCCTCGCGCTTCGCCGCCCGGAAGTACCGGTCGTGCAGCTGCCGCGCAGGCTTGGACGACTTCCGCTTCGCCATCGCCACACGGTAGCTCCGCCGATGCCCGCCCTCCCCCGGGGGGAGGCGGGCTTGGTTCGAGCGCCCGACGATCGGCCGTCTGTGGTCCTACGCTGCCGTTCCCCGGGCGGGTAGCTCAGTTGGCCAGAGCGTTCGCCTT
>CAYMFP010000197.1:0-5932 GCA_964389385.1 uncultured Phycisphaeraceae bacterium
CAGCCAGCTCTCCTCCAGAGCCGAGCACCTGCAGCGGCTCGTCGGGCAGTTCAAGGTCGAGGCCTGCGGCGTCTGAAGCAGGCCGTGAGCACGATCCCTCCGACGCCGCCGGCGCTCCCGCGCCGGCGGCGTCTTCTCAGCCCTCGGCCGGCATCTGCGGGCACTCCCACGAGACGCAGATCTGCGAGCCGTAGACCGGGAACGGCATGCGGCACCGGTACACGCGGAACTCCTCCGCGTTCCAGCCGCGCGCCGCGAAGACGCTCCGCAGCAGCTCGTCGTACCGCGGGATCTCCAGCACGCGCAGCCCCGAGGGCGAGTGCCCGATCGGCAGCAGCGAGGCGAGCACGTCGATCCGGTCCGCGTCCCGGGCCGGGTCGTTGATGTTCGCCAGCCCGTCGATCGCCGTGTCGTACACCGCCAGCGCCGGCTCCGAGCCCGGGAACAGGTCCCGGTGCACCAGCACGTCGAAGACGCTCAGGCGCGCCGGCAGGTGGATCTCCGAGTACGGCCCGCTCCGCCCGCTCTTGCCCGGCGGGGCGTACCGCCAGACGCACCCGGGGTTGAACTCCGCCACCACGACGTCCACCGCCCGGTCCGCCCCGATCGCGTCCGGCGCGAGGCAGAAGTACTCCGATCCGCCGACCGTCCGCTTCTCCGCGCGCAGGGAGGGCGGGTCCGAGAACTCCTGCAGGATCGTGTCGTCCAGGCTGCGGATCGGGCGCCCGTCGAGCGTCATGGAGGGCGGTCGCCCGGCCGGGGGCTCGAGCAGGCGGTTCGCGAACCGTACCGTCGCGTCGCGCCGGCCGCGCGTGAGCCCCCGGAGCCCGCGGACGAAGACGCCGTCGGCCAAGCGCCGGTCGTCGGGGTTCGGCACCAGCACCGAGATGTCGTAGAGCACCTCGACGCTCGCCCCCTTGATCTGGGAGATGCCCCGGTAGACGTTCTGCCGGCTGAGCAACTCCGTCTTCTCGCGGACCTCGGGCAGCCACCCGGAGATGATCACGTCCAGCGAACCGCGGTCGCCGGCGTCGCGCTCGATCAGGGTCTCGAAGCGGTCCACGGCCTCCTCGGCCGGGGCCAGCACCCCGACCTCCACCCCGAGCTTGCGAGCGCCGCGCAGGAGTTTGCGGAGCGGGGCGGGTCCGGGGATCAGGTGCGTCACCACGATCGGGTCGGCCTGCTGCACGGCCTTCAGGACGCGGTACGCCACGTCCTTGTTGAGCCCGCAGGCCTTGGCGAGTTCCTGCGGGCGTCGGGTGTCGGCCGGAACGAGGTCCAGGACGGCCCGGATCGTCTGCGCCAGGTCGGCGCCGATGCGGACGATCTTCTCCTCGACCCCCGGAGCGAGGTCGGGCTGCGGCGTGAGGGTGTCGGCAGGCACGGGGGAGAGAGTACCGGATCCGGCATCGACGTGCCAAGTGCAAACGGTTTCTCACCGAGAAAAGATTTTCTATCTCGGAGAGGTTTGCCTCGTCTCCTTGGCGCTGTACATTTGGCTCCGCCGCCCGCGGGCGGCTCCGGGGCCGGGGGAGAGAAGGAGCACGAGATGCGAGCCAAGATCCTGACCGCCGCGGTTCTGTCCGCCGGGTGCCTCGCCGGGCTGGCGGCCCCCGCGTCCGGCGACGTCGACACCTACCTGATCGACTTCTTCCCCGACGACCCGCAGGACCCGGGCTTCCTCAGCCTCACCTTCGTCGGGCCCATCCCGGACTTCACGGCCAACGCGGGGCGCGAGGTCGTCCAGACGCGGCTCTACCTCACCTTCACCACCCTGCCGGGGTTCGACGCGAGCCGCATGGTCATCGGGCTCACGGCCCCGACGGCCGGGGGCTCGGCGATCTGGGTCTACGGCGAGGACATGGGCTGGTCGGGCGAGGGGACGTTCACCTACGAGATGGCCTTCGACGACCTGAACGGGATCGTGCCCGGGGGGCGGGCGACCTGGACGTTCGAGGTCGGCAGCGACATCGAGGAGGAGTTCCTGGGCTTCCGGGGCTACTTCAGCGCCGACAGCCGGTGGGAGATCGACTATGCGGCGATCCCGGCGCCGGGCGCCGCGGGCGCCTTCGCCGCGGCCGGGCTCGTCGCCCTTCGCCGCCGCCGCTGACCGTTTCCCGGCGCGGGGCGAGGCGGGGCCTCCGCTCCTCACACGGACAAAGCGCGAGCGGCCGGCCGTGCGGGACGTGCGCTGATGCACGTTCGGCACGGCCGGCCGCTCGTTGTCGTTCGGGTGCGGCTCGCGCTCCCGCCGGGGGTGGCGGGGTCAGGCGAACTCTTCGGCGAGCGCGTCGGCGAGGCGCTCGTACTGGTCCATCGAGTTGTGCAGGTGGGCGGAGATGCGGAGCACGCGGGCGCCGACGGCGTCCATCGCCCAGACGGGGACCTGGATGCGGTGCTTGGCCGTCAGCGTGTTCCAGAGCGGGTCGCCGTAGGGGCCCTGGTGCGGGTGCGAGGGGTGGCGGGGGTCGCGCCAGTTCGCGGTCTGGGGGATCGGCAGCGTCGCCATCATGCCGAGCATGGAGTCGGGGCAGGGGGGCTCGATGCCGAGGCGGTCGCAGAGCACCCGGCGGGCCGCGACGGCCATCGCGTGGTTGCGGCGCATCAGCTCGTCCCAGCCGCCGGGGAGCTGGGCGCCCAGGTGCTCGACGGCGAAGGGGATGCACAGGTTCCCGGTGGTGTCGTTCGTGCCGACGTAGTCGAAGTCGCAGAGGAACGGCTTGCGGTCCGGGCGCAGGCGGTGCACGCGGCAGGAGAGGGCCAGCGTCTTGATCTCGTGGTGGTACTCGGGGCGGGCGTAGAAGAAGCCGGTGCCCTTGGGGGTGCAGAGCCACTTGTGGCAGCTCGCCGCGTAGTAGTCCGGCTGCATGTCGGCGAGGTCGATCGGGATCTGCCCCGGCCCGTGCGCCCCGTCGACGAGGACGCGGATGCCCCGCTCGCGCCCGAGCTTCACGATCTCCTTCGCCGGCATGATCAGGGCCGTGGCGCTGGTGATGTGGCTCAGCACGATCAGCTTCGTGCGGGGGGTGATCTTCTCGGCGATCGCCTCGACCACGGCCTCGGGACCGGCGATCGGGAAGGGCACGTGCGCCTTGACGACCGAGAAGCCCTTCTGCCGGGAGAGCCGGCCGAGTTCGTTCATCGTGGCGTCGTACTCGTGGTCGGTGACGAGCACCTCGTCGCCCGCGAGCAGCGGGACGGAGTGCAGGAGCGTCGCCACGGCGAAGGTCGCGTTCGGGACGAGCGCGACGTGCTCGTACGCGCAGTTGATGAGCCGCCCGACCGTCCGCCGCGCCTCGTCGGCGAGGCGCTCCTGGTGCAGGTTGAACCACTCCACCGGGTCGGCGTCCATGAGCGCCCGCAGGCGGTCGCGCTCCTCGCGCACGCCGAGGGGGACGACGCCGTAGGACCCGTGGTTCAGGAACGTGATCCCGTCGTGGATCGGCCAGCGGATCGGCGCCTCGACGCGCGATCGCCAGTCGCCCAGCGGCTCGGGGCGGTTCTCCACGGAATCGGGTGCGATGCGGAGCGGAATCTGCACGTTGAGGACGGGCGTCGCGGCGGCTGTGGACATCGTGCACAAGTATCGGACACGCACCCGGCTCCGGCGTGAGCGGGGGCGCACGGTTGATCGGCTCAGCGGACCCGGATCCGGGCTCGCGCATATGCGCCGTCGGACCGCGCCTCCGGGCTTCGCTCGCGGGCCAGTTCCTCGGGCAGGAGGCGGGCGAGCCGCTCGTACTCGCCCTCCCCGTTATAGAGGTGGGCGCTGATGCGGACGAAGCGCAGCGGCGGGCCGCCCGGACGCTCCCACCGCCAGATCGGGACCTGGATCCCGTGCGCGTCGAGCAGGCGGTCCTGCAGCGGATCCGCGAAGTCCGTGGGCTCCCGCGCGAGGCGGTCGAGCACCTCCGGCGGCTGGTCCGGGAGCAGCGCGACGGCCATGGCCCCGAGCGCCCCGGGCGGGGCCGGGGGCGGGGTGCCGAGCGCGTCGCAGAGGAGCTGCTGCCCGCGGAGGGCGAGCGCGCGGTTGCGTTCCATGAGCCCCGCCCAGCCGGGGCCCCCGCCCTCGGCGGCGCGGAGGTCGTCCCAGATGCGGGGCAGGATCTCGGCCGCGTCCCCGGCCGCGAGCCAGGGGGTGACGTCCTGGGCCCCGGCGTAGTCGAACTCCAGGTGCAGGCGCGGGCGCTGCGAGCCGTCGGCCCGCCCGGTCGCCCGGGGCGCGGGGCGCTCGGCGTGCACCGAGAGGACCAGCGGGCGGAAGCCGCCGTGCGAGCGTTCGAACCCCTCGCGGACGTCGCGCCGGACGTGCAGCAGGGCGCACCCCTTCGGCGAGCAGAGCCACTTGTGGGCGTTGGTCACGGTGAACGCGGCGCCGATCGCGGCGGCGTCGAACGGGACGAAGCCGATGCCGTGCGCCGCGTCCAGGACCGTCTCGACCCCCCGCTCGCGCAGGGCGGCGACGATCCGCCCGGCCGGGAGGCGCAGGGCCGACGGGCTCGTCACGAGGCTGAGCAGGCAGAGGCGGGTGCGGTCGGTCGCCTCGCGGAGCACGGCCTCGGTGGCGGCGTCGGCGAGGGCGGGCTCGTCCAGGCCCGGCGTCGGGAAGGGGAGGCGGGCCGTGCGGACGACGAGCCCCCGCCGGGCGGCGAGGTCGCGGATCTGGACGAGGCAGGCGCCGTACTCGTGGTCGTTGACGAGCACCTCGTCGCCGGGACGGAAGGCCCCGCTCCGCTCGAGGTTCGCCAGCACGGTCGCCACGCCGGCGCTGGCGTTGGAGACGAAGGCGAGGTCGTCCGGCTCGGCCCCCATGAGCGGGGCGATGCGGGCCCGGGCCTCGTCGATCAGGCCCCAGGCGTGGCGCACGAAGAAGGAGACGCCGTCACGCTCCATCCGGTCGCGGTGCTCGCGCTGGCGTTCGAGGACTTCGGTCGGGCAGGCGCCGAAGGAGCCGTGGTTGAGCGGCAGCAGGCCCTCCGCGTGGGGCCAGCGGTCACGGACGGGGGAGCCGGGGGCGTGGGACACGGGGGAGGGTAGATCGCAGATGGCCGGGAAGCAGACGGCAGATCCGGATGCACGAACCGCGAAGGCGTCCGGCGGCCTCCTCATCTGTCACCTGCCCTTCTGCGATCGGCCCTCTCGCGGCCGCCGGCAGCGCCCGAGTTAGGGCCGGCTAGCATGTGCCCATGCCGACGGCCGACCTGTACCGCTGGCTCGCGTGGATCGTCGGGGCGTTCCTGCTCGGGTCGATCCCGTGGGCGCTCATCATCTCGCGGGCCAAGGGCGTGGACCTGCGGAAGATCGGCTCGGGCAACCTGGGGGCGACGAACCTCGGGCGGGCCCTGGGCGGGAAGTACTTCGCCCTCTGCTTCGCGCTCGACTGCGTGAAGGGGGCGGCGCCGTCGCTGGCGGCGGGGATCGCGATGGGCCCGGCGGCCGCCGGGCGCGACGGCTTCCGCGAGGCGCTCGACCTGCCGACGCCGGTGGCGCTGCTGTGGCTGGGGGTGGCGGTGGCGGCGGTGCTCGGGCACATGTTCAGCCCGTTCGCCGGCTTCCGCGGGGGCAAGGGCGTGGCGACCGGTCTGGGGGCGATCGTGGGGATCTTCCCGGTGCTGACGGTCCCCGCGCTGGCGGCGCTGGCGGTGTTCCTGGCGGTGCTGGCGCTCTGGCGGTACGTGAGCGCGGCGAGCATCGTCGCGGCCGCGTGCCTGCCGTTCTTCACGTTCCTGCTCTTCGAACTGAGCACCGAGGTGCTCAAGGTGCCGGACCCGAGCACCCCCCCGGGCCTGCCGCCGCTGCCGATCAAGCCGGACGTGAACCCGATGCCCTGGGTCGTCGTGACGGCCCTGCTCGGCGCGCTGGTGATCTTCCGCCACCGGGCGAACCTGGGACGCCTGGCGAAGGGGACGGAGCCGAAGGTGGGGGCGAAGAA
>CAYMFP010000198.1:0-5898 GCA_964389385.1 uncultured Phycisphaeraceae bacterium
GACATCAGCCCGGGCATCTCGTGCTCGGCGAGGCGGATCTGGTGCCGCCCGGCCTCGGCGAGCCCGAGGTCGCGCACCTTGAACTGCAGCCCGTTGATCTCGTCCGGCTGCATCCGGCTGGTCTTCGTCGCGTCGGTCGCGATGGTCGTCATGCTGGTCACCTCGCTTGGATCTGGATCGTGCTGGAGCGGGCGAGGCCGCCGTCGGACCGCCCGGATGTCGCTGCGTCTGGTCGCCGCGGGCCCGACCCGCGGCGTCTGTCTCACTCGGCCCGGAGCTGCCCGCGGGCCGCGAAGAGCCCCGGGCCGCGGGCGCCCGCCTCGCTCGGCAGGGGCGTCACACGCACCTCCCCGAGCCCGGCCTCTTCCATCAGCCCGCGGATCTCGTCCTCCCCGAACCCCAGGTGCTTGTGCCCCATGCTCCGGCGGTACTCGTGCCGGTCGTGGCGGTACATGTCCACCACGAGCGCCACGCCCCCGGCCCGGTCGCGCCGCAGCACCCGCCGCATCTCCTCCAGGGCCGCCCGCGGCTCGTCCAGGTGGTGCAGCACGAGGGAGCAGACGCACGCGTCGACCGAGCCGTCCGGCAGCGGGAGCCGCGTCAGGTCCCCCTTCAGGAACTCCACGTTCGCCAGCCGCCCGAGGCGAGCCCGCGCCGCGTCGAGCATCGCGGGGGACGAATCCACCGCCATCACGCGCTCGGCGACCGGGCTGAGCATCTCCGACAGGTTGCCCGTCCCGCACCCGAGGTCCGCGACCGTCCAGTTCGAGGGGATGAGCGAGAGCAGGGCCGCCGGCGTGAACGAGTCCCCGAACAGCTCGGTCCGCAGCGCGTCCCACGAGCCGGCGACGCGTCCGAAGAACGACTCGGAGTCCGTCATCCGGTCGCGCAGCACGCCGAGCAGGCGGCGGTCGTCCTCGTCGAAGTCCGGCCCGCCGGAGAGGTCCTCCCGCACCGCGAGCCACAGCCGCCGCGCGTCGCTCTCCAGGTCGTCCAGCGTCAGCGAGTAGTACGTCGCCGGCCCGGCCGGACGCTTCGCCAGCCACCCGCCCTCGCCGAGCACCTTGAGCTGCCGCGAGACGGTGCTCTGGGGCATCTGGAGCACCGCCGCGACCTCGCCGACGCTCAGTTCCTCACGCTCCAGCAGGCGCAGGATGCGCAGACGCGTGGCGTCGCTCAGCGCGCTGATGCGGGAAAGGATCTGGCTCGTCGGGAGGGGCGAGGTCACGCGTGGCGGTTCTTCATCCGTTTATCCGGATGAATGGTAGAATCGCCGCGGCCCGAATCAAACCGCCTCGGGAAGCCCTCGGTCAGCCGATCTCCGAGACGTAGACCTCGGGGGGCAGGACGAAGCTGGGCCCCGGCACCTGCCCGAGGTCCCGCAGGCGGGCCGGCACCTCGGCGTTCAGCGGCTCAAGCCCGAGCAGCACCCGCAGGGCCCGCACTTCCTCCGGCTGGTTGCCCAGGGACCGGTAGAACTCCGCCAGCGCCCGGTACGCGGCCGGGTTCCGCGGCTCGATCGCCACCGCCCGCCGGTAGGACCGCTGGGCCTCGTCCGGCAGCCCGGCGCGGGCCGAGGCCCGCCCGAGGCGGATGTAGTCGGCGGCCGTGGCGCTGTCCTCGGCCGCGGGCCCCAGGATCCGGTAGACCGCGTCGATCTGGTCGGAGGCGACCAGGGCGTCGACCAGCCCGTCGATGTAGCGTCCCTCGTTCGGGCTCAGGCGGTAGGCGAGCTCGAACTGCTCGCGGGCGCGGCGGGGTTCGTTCCCGGCGAGCAGGGCCTGCCCGTAGGCGTAGTGCGCCTCCGGGTTCGCCGGCTCGCGTTCGGCCCACTCGCCGTAGTTCGCCCGGGCCCCCGCGATGTCGCCGGAGGCGAGCGCCTCGTTGCCCGCCGCCTTCACCAGGTAGATGGGGCGTTGCGAGCAGCCGGTCAGAGCGCCGCAGAGGGTGCCGAGAAGAATCGCGAGCGTCGCGTGTGCCGTCGTGCGCATGCAGGGCCTCGTCTGCGTGTCCCGTCGTGAATCCCCCAGCGCCGGGGGTGGTCGGGGGGTTCCCGCCCCCGGAAGATCGGGCAGTCTATTGGTTCGCCTGCACTTCCGGCGGAAGGAGACGCGGCATGCCCGGCGGCCCGATCACCAGGACGGTCCTGCTGCGGCACACCCTGCCGGACGGCTCCTGGCACCACGACTGGCTGATCGAGCGTCCGGGGGGGGCGGGCGGAGCCGACGAGCGGCGTCTGATCGCCTTCCGCGTGCGGCCGCGGATCGACCGCGAGGGCGTCGAAGCGTTCCCGGCGGAGCGGATCGCCGACCACCGGGCGGTCTACCTGGAGTACGAGGGGCCGATCTCCGGCGGGCGCGGCGCGGTGGAGCGGGTCGCGGCGGGCGAAGCGCGCCTGCTCGGGGAGACACCCCGATCGGTGCGGGTCCGCGTGCGGTTTCCGGGTGGTCTGTCGGGGGAACTGGAAGGTGTTGCGCGGGAGGAGGGCTGGTGGTTCCGGATTGTGGCGGGCCCGCGGGATTCTGCTTGGTGCGGTGACGGTTCGGGTGTACCTTGAAGATTGGGCCGGCTTTTCCGGAGCCGGCATCGCGCCCCGCCGCGTTCTGCGGCAACGGCCGTTCTGGCCGAACCCGGCTGTTCCTCCCGCGAAGGAGCCCGCCGTGCGACCAGCGCAGATTCCGCAAGATCCCCGCCCGGTCAGCGCCGGGCCCGTCCCGGTGCGTGGGGAGGACGACGCGATCCCGCTCGTCGACGATCCCCTGCCCGACCACACGATGCGTCCGCTGCGCACGCCCGATCCGCTCCGGGAACGCGTCGCGGAGGGGCACCGGGGCGGCGCCAGCGGCGTTCCCGTGGAGGCGATCGCCGAGCGCGACGCGGCGGCGCGCGACTTCCAGCGCCGGATGGAGAGTTCCGACCGCGTCGCGAACTGGCGGCGCCAGCCGACGCTGACGGGCAAGGGCGCCACGCGCGTGCGCACGTTCCACGCCCGGATGACCCCCGAGGCGCTCGAGTTCCTCGACCAGCAGGTCAACGAGTGGCTCGAGGAACATCCCGAGTGCGAGGTAAAGCACGTTACCACGGCCGTGGGGGAGTGGAGCAAGGGGCACGAGACCCACCTGATCTGCCAGATCTGGGTTTAGCGGTCTCGCCCGTTCCCGGGCTTCCCTCCGGGGGCAACGGCTCGCGCATTCGCTTGCCGGGGCGCAGGAAGAACGACGCTCGGACCGCGCTCGGTGCGGGTGTCGCCCCCCCGCGCGGACGGCGAACTGCGGCTTCGGTGCTCCGCGGGCCGATGTTGGGCCCATGTGCGGGATCGCCGGGTTCGTGCCGCTTCCGTTCGCGCCTCCGTCCGGGGGCGTCGATGCCGCCGTGCTCGGGCCCGACGCCCCGCCCCGGGACGATCTCGAACGGGCGGCCGTCCGCATGCGGGAGACGCTCCGCGCCCGCGGGCCCGACGACGCCGGGCTCTGGCGGTGCGGCGACGCCGCCTTCGCCCACCGGCGTCTGGCCGTCCTGGATCCCTCCCCCGCCGGGCGGCAGCCGTTCGTCTCGCCCGACGGGCGGTGCGTGCTCGTCTACAACGGCGAGCTGTACAACGACGCCGAACTCCGCCGCGAACTCGCGGGTGAAGGCGTCGTCTTCCGCACCGCGTGCGACACGGAGACGCTGCTCGCCGCGCTCGAGCGGTGGGGGGCGGGCGCCCTGCCGCGCCTGCGGGGCATGTTCGCCCTCGCCTTCCTCGACCTCCGCCGGCGGACGCTGCTCCTCGCCCGAGATCCGCTGGGGATCAAGCCCCTGTACTGGTGGTCCGGGCAGACGCGGTGGGGGCGGGCGGTCGTGTTCGGCTCGGAGCCGCGGGCGGTGCTCGCGCACCCGGACGTGCCGGTCCGTCCGGACCCGGTCGGCGTCTCGTCGTATTTGACGACGATCCGCACCACGCTCGGCGAGCGGACGCTCTTCGAGGGCGTCCGCGCTCTCGAGCCGGGCGCCGCGATCGAGTGGGACCTCGCGGCCGGCGCGGCAGCACGGTCGCACCCGCCCGCGGCCCTCCCCGCGCCGGAGGTGAGCGACGCGTCGTGCATCCGGGCGTCGATCGAAGAGTCGGTCCGCGTCCACCTCCGCTCCGACGTCCCGACGTGCGCCCTGCTCAGCGGCGGGCTCGATTCGTCGATCCTCTGTGCGCTGGCCGCGCGCGAAGTCGGGGATCTCGACACGTACTGCTCCGGCGCGATCACCGACGAGCCCTCGGCCGACTTCCCGTTCGCCCGGGCCGTGGCGGCGCACATCGGGTCGCGCCACACGGAAGCGCCCGTCTCGCGCGGGATGTTCGCCGAGCGTTGGCCGGCGATGGTCGCCGAACTCGGCGTGCCCCTCTCGACGCCGAACGAGGTGGCGATCCACGAGGTCGCCCGCACGCTCCGCGCCGGGGGGCGCGTCGTCGCCCTCTCGGGCGAGGGGGCGGACGAACTCTTCGGCGGCTACGAGCTGCCCATGCGGGAGGCGACGCGGCACGTCGCCCGATGCCTCGCCGAGGGCCGCGACGCCGCCGCCTCCGGCGGGCATTTCCATCTCCACGCCAACGCGTGGGTCGCGCTGGACCACAAGCCCGCGGTCCTCAGCGGGGACTGCCTCGCGGCGGCGGGGGGAGACGCCGAGCTGCTCGGGTTCTACGAGCGCGAGTTCGCCCGCCTGCCGGCGGATCTGCCCGACGCGGGAGACCCCTTCGCCCGCGGGCTGCAGGCCCACCTGCGGTTCCACCGCCGCGTGAACCTCGCCGGGCTGCTCGGGCGGCTGGACACGGCGACGATGCTGGCTTCCGTGGAGGGGCGCACGCCGTTCGCCGACGCGCGCGTGGCCGCCCTGGCCGAAACGCTGCCGATGCGCGAGAAGTTCATCCCGCCCCCGAGCGACGGCGGACCGAGCGGGACGAAGGTGGTCCTCCGCCGGGCCTTCGCGGACCTGCTCCCCGCGGAGGTCGTCGAGCGTCCGAAGGCGAGCTTCCCGCTCCCGTTCCAGGCGTGGGTCGAGGATCAGGGCGGGCGGCTGCGCGGCTCCGCGTTCGCGCGGGAGGTGTTCACGGACGCGGCGGTGGAGACGGTCGCCGCGCAGCCCGGCGCGCTGTGGAACCTCGCCTGGCCGATGATCAACGTCGCCCTGTGGGGGGACCGCTGGTGGGGGTGAGCGGGGGAGGGTGGGATGAGGGTGCGGGTGAGCGGGGGCCGCCGGTCAGACGCCCACCTCCGGGGCTTCCGCGGCCGGGGCCGCGGGGAGTTCGCGCCCGAACCAGTTCCGCTGGCGCTCGGGGTCGGTCTCCCACTTCACGCTGCGCGGGCTGACCTCGACGAGTTCGTTGTCGATGAAGTAGAGCCAGCGGGCGAACTCGGCCCCGGAACGCTTCTCGTACGCGGCGATCTGGTAGACCTCGAGCGAGCGTCCGTTCTCGCGCCGGGCGGCGACGAGGGTGGTGAGGTCGGCCGGGAAGCCGGCGAGGGCCTCGTGCCGCGACATGCCGAGGCTCAGGTCCCGCGACTCGGCGAGCAGGGCGTCGAACCGCGTGGGCTGCACCGCCCGTGCGGCCGCGACGTCCCGGTCGCTGTACCCGCGGTTGCCGACGGCGACGACGCATCCGGCGGAGAGGCCGGCCATCGAGAGGGCGGCGGTGAAGAGAAGGGGCTTGCGCATGTCTCGCTCCTGAGGGTGTGCGATCCGCTCCATTGGGAGCCGGGCCCGGCGGATTTCGCGCCGCGTGCGGCGGGCGCGAAAAAACGCGCCCGCTGGCGCCCGGCCGGCAGGCTACCGCGCGCGGACCCCCGGCGGAAGGGGCGTCGCGGGGGATGGCCTGGAGGTTGGGGAGCGATGAGAGGGCGAGGCAGGGGCGGCGGCGGGGCGGGGTGG
>CAYMFP010000199.1:0-5880 GCA_964389385.1 uncultured Phycisphaeraceae bacterium
GTCGACGGGTTCCGGTTCGACCTGGCGTCGACGCTGGCGCGTGAGCTGCACGACGTGGACCGGCTGAGCGCGTTCTTCGACATCATCCAGCAGGACCCGGTGATCAGCCGGACGAAGCTGATCGCCGAGCCGTGGGACGTGGGGGAGGGCGGGTACCAGGTGGGGAACTTCCCGACGCTGTGGACGGAGTGGAACGGGAAGTACCGGGACGCGGTGCGTGACTTCTGGCGCGGGGAGGGGGGCGGGCTCGGGGAGTTCGCGAGCCGGTTCACGGGGTCGAGCGACCTGTACGAGCACAACGGGCGGCGTCCGACGGCGTCGATCAACTTCATCGTGGCGCACGACGGGTTCACGCTGCGGGACCTGGTGAGCTACAACGACAAGCACAACGAGGCGAACGGGGAGGAGAACCGGGACGGGGAGAGCCACAACCGCTCGTGGAACTGCGGGCACGAGGGGCCGACGGACGACCCGGAGGTGAACGCGGTGCGGGCGCGGCAGCAGCGGAACTTCCTGGCGACGCTGCTGCTGAGCCAGGGGACGCCGATGCTGGCGCACGGGGACGAGCTGGGCCGGACGCAGGGGGGGAACAACAACGCGTACTGCCAGGACAACGAGATCGCGTGGGTGGACTGGGAGCACGCGGACAAGGAGCTGCTGGAGTGGACGCGGCGGCTGATCCGGTTCTGGCGCGACCACCCGGTGGTGCGGCGGCGGCACTGGTTCGCGGGCAAGCCGGTGCCGGGCTCGGACCTGCCGGACATCCAGTGGTTCACGCCGGAGGGGCGGGAGATGTCGGAGGAGGACTGGAAGAGCGGGTTCGCGAAGAGCCTGGCGATCTTCCTGAACGGGGAGGGGCTGCAGTCGCGGGACGACCGTGGGCAGCCGATGCGGGACGGCTCGTTCGTGCTGTTCTTCAACGCGCACCACGAGCCGCTGGAGTTCAAGGCGCCGGGGGGCAAGTGGGGGAAGAAGTGGCGGGTGGTGTGCGACTCGGCGACGGGGAAGTTCTACACGACGCCGGAGGCGAAGGCGCCGGTGCGCGTGGGGGGGCGGAAGGTGCGGGTGGAGGCGCGGTCGATGCAGCTGCTGCAGCGGGTGAACGACGATGCTTCGTGATCTCCGTGGTTGCTCTCGATGAGCGGCGTGGACGCCGCAACGGGCGGGGGGGCGGCGGCGAAGGGAGGGGGCGTTCCGCGGGCGGGCGCACGGGGCGCGATCCATGACCAGCCAGCCGACGAACAGCGAGCCGATCATCAGGGAGCGGGCGATCCCCCGGGCGACGTACCGGCTTCAGCTGCACGCGGGGTTCACGTTCGACGACGCGGCGCGGATCGCGCCGTACCTGGCGCGGCTGGGGATCAGCCACGCGTACCTGTCGCCGATCCTGCAGGCGGCGCCGGGGTCGACGCACGGGTACGACGCGGTGGACCCGACGCGGATCGACCGGGAGCGCGGCGGGGCGGAGGGGCTGCGGCGGCTGCGGGAGGCGCTGGCCCGCGAGGGGCTGGGGCTGGTGGTGGACATCGTGCCGAACCACCTGGCGGTCGGTGGGCCGGAGAACCGGTGGTGGCGGGGGGTGCTGGAGCACGGTCCGCTGGCGCGGCACTCGGACGCGTTCGACGTGGAGTGGTCGTTCGGCGGGGACGAGCACGACAACCGGGTGCTGCTGCCGGTGCTGGGCGACCACTACGGCCGGTGCCTGGAGGCGGGGCAGATCCGGGTCGTGCGGGGGGAGCAGGACCCGGCGCGGTTCGAGGCGGCGTACTTCGACCACCGGTACCCGCTCTCGCCGCGGACGCTGGACGCGATCTTCCGGGACGCGTCGGAGATCGCGGCGGGGGAGGCGTCCGCGGACCTGGCGTTCCTGGCCGACGCGAGCTTCGCGCTGCCGGACGCGATGGTGCCGGCGCCGGAGGCCGCGGAGCGCCGGGCGCGGGACGCGGCGGCGATCCGGCGGGCGCTGCGGCGGCTGCTGGAGCGGGACGAGGGGGCGGACCGGGCGATCGACGCGGCGCTGGAGGGGATCAACGGGGACGTGGACGCGTTGGACGCGTTGCTGGAGCGGCAGAACTACCGGCTGGCGTTCTGGCGGCTCGCGGGGAGCGAGCTGAACTACCGGCGTTTCTTCGACATCAACACGCTGATCGGCGTGCGGGCGGAGGACCCGCGGGTGTTCGAGCAGACGCACCGGCTGGTGCTGGAGCTGGCGCGGGACCGGACGCCGGGGCTGGCGCCGGTCGACGGGCTGCGGATCGACCACCCGGACGGGCTGCGGGACCCGGCGGGGTACTTCGCGCGTCTGGCGGCGGGGGCGCCGGGGGCGTGGATCGTGGCGGAGAAGATCCTGGAGCCGGGGGAGCCGCTGCGGGAGGACTGGGCCGTCGCGGGGACGACGGGGTACGACTTCCTGAACCTGGTGCAGGGGCTGTTCGTGGACCGGTCGGCCGAGGGGCTGCTGACGGACGTCTACCGGGGCTTCGCGGGCGAGGAGGCGGCCGAGAGCTACGCGGGGCTGGTGGACGAGCGGAAGCTGGCGGTGGCGCGTGAGCTTTTGGGGGGGGACGTGGCGCGGCTGGTGGAGATCCTGGCGGCGGTGTGCCGCCCGAGGCGGCGGCAGCGGGACTTCACGCGGGCGCAGCTGCGGCGGGCGGTGGAGACGCTCGCGGCGGCGATGCCGGTGTACCGGACGTACGTGCCGGGGGACGAGCCGGGGGGGGAGCCGGACGCGCTGGACGAGCGGTACGTGGAGGAGGCGGTCGAGCGGGCGCGGACGCTCGACGAGACGCTGGACGCGGAGCTGCTGGAGTTCCTGCGCGACCTGCTGCTGCTGCGGGTGGAGCCGCACGACCGGACGCTGCCGCACCCGCCGGAGCGGGACTTCGTGATGCGGTTCCAGCAGCTGACCGGGCCGCTGATGGCCAAGGGGGTGGAGGACACGGCGTTCTACCGGTACCACCGGCTGATCGCGCTGAACGAGGTGGGGGGGGACCCCGGGCGGTTCGGGGGGGATGTCGAGGCGTTCCACGCGGAGTGCGCGGAGCGGACGCGGCGCTGGCCGCACGCGATGCTGGCGGGGAGCACGCACGACACGAAGCGTTCGGAGGACGTGCGGGCGCGGATCGCGGTGCTGTCGGAGATCCCGCGGGAGTGGGCGGAGGCGGTGCGGCGGTGGTCGGGGATGAACGGGGATCGGCGGGGGGGCGAGGGGGCGGGGGTCGATCGGAACGCGGAGTACCTGTTCTATCAGACGGTGGTGGGGGCGTGGCCGATCGAGGCGGACCGGGCGGTCGCGTTCATGATCAAGGCCGCGAAGGAGGCGAAGGCGCGGACGTCGTGGGTGGAGCCGGACGAGGCGTACGAGGGGGCGCTCGAGCGTTTCGTGCGGGAGTCGCTGGCGGACCGCGGGTTCGCGGAGGACGTGGAGCGGTTCGTGCGGCGGGTGGCGCCGGCGGGGCGGATCAACGCGCTGGCGCAGACGCTGGTCCGGCTGACGGCGCCTGGGGTGCCGGACACGTACCAGGGGACGGAGCTGTGGGACTTCTCGCTGGTGGACCCGGACAACCGGCGGCCGGTGGACTACGAGCGGCGGTCGGCGCTGCTCGGCCTGCTGGACCGGCTCTCGCCGGCGGAGGTGTGGACGCCGGAGCGGATGGAGGATGGGCTGGCGAAGCTGCACGTCGTCCGCGGGGCGCTGGGCCTGCGGGCCGAGCGTCCGGGGGCGCTGCGCGGGGACGCGGCGTACGGGGCGCTGCGCTTCGAGGGCGACCGCGCGGCGCACGCGGTGGGGTACGTGCGGGGCGGGGAGGTGGCGGTCGTCGTGCCGCGGCTGGTCGCGGGGCTGCTCGATTCGCGCGGGGGGATGGCGGACGCGTTCGCGGGAACGGTGGTGGAACTCCCGGGCGGGCGGTGGGCGGACCGGCTGACGGGGCGGAAGCACGAGGGCGGCGCGGTGCGGCTGGCGGATCTCTTCGCGGCCGCGCCGGCGGCGCTGCTGGTGCTCGACGGGGCGTGAGGGGGCGGCGGGGCGAGGGGACGAAGGCAGGGGTCGGCGCTGCGGCCGGCCGGGAACCGCACGACGACGCGAGGCACGCATGACGCTCTTCGAACTGTGGGCTCCGAACGCCGGGTCGGTCGCGGTGGAGGCGCTGGGGCGGCGGACGCCGATGCGGGCGTCGGAGCGCGGGTTCTGGGTGCTGGATCTTCCGGACGCCGGTCCGGGGACGGCGTACGGGTTCGTTCTGGACGGGGAGGAGCGGGCGATCCCGGACCCGCGGGCGCGGTACCTGCCGGGGGGCGTGCACGGGCCGGCGGTGGTGGTGGACGACGGGGCGTACGCGTGGAAGCACCCGGGGTTCCGGCAGGCGCCGCTGGGGCACGCGCTGGTGTACGAGCTGCACGTGGGGACGTTCACGCCCGGCGGGGGTGGGGGCGGGACGTTCGCCTCGGCGATCGAGCGGCTGGACCACCTGGCGGAGCTGGGGGTGACGCACGTCGAGGTGATGCCGATCAACGCGTTCCCGGGGGAGCGCGGGTGGGGGTACGACGGGGTCGGGCTGTGGGCGCCGCACGCGGCGTACTGCCGGGGCCCGGGTGGCGAGGACCTGGGGCCGGACGCGTTCAGGGCGTTCGTGGACGCGTGCCACGGGCGGGGGATGGCGGTGGTGCTGGACGCGGTGTACAACCACCTGGGGCCGAGCGGGAACTACCTGGAGCGGTTCGGGCCGTACTTCACGGAGAAGTACCACACGCCGTGGGGGAAGGCGGTGAACCTGGACGACCGGGACTCGGACATCGTCCGCCGGTTCTTCGTCGAGAACGCGCTGATGTGGCTGCGGGAGTACCGGGTGGACGCGCTGCGGCTGGACGCGGTGCACGCGTTCCACGACGAGAACGCGGTGCCGTTCCTGGAGGAGCTGTCGGTCGCGGTGGACGCGCTGGAGGCGCAGACGGGGACGCCGAAGGAGCTGATCGCGGAGTTCGACCTGAACGACCCGCGGATCGTGCGGCCGCGGGAGGCGGGTGGGCTGGGGATCGACGCGCAGTGGAACGACGAGTTCCACCACGCGGTGCACGCGGTGCTGACGGGGGAGCGGAGCGGGTATTACGAGAGCTACGGGCGGGTGGGGCAGATCGCGAAGGCGCTCCGGGACGCGTACGTGTACGACGGGCAGTACGAGCCCGGGCGCCGTCGCCGGCACGGGCGGCCGGCGACGGGGCTGAGCGGGCACCGGTTCGTCGTGTTCACGCAGAACCACGACCAGGTGGGGAACCGGGCGCGGGGGGAGCGGCTGTCCGCGCTGGTGGGGGAGGCGAAGCTGAAGCAGGCGGCGGCGTTGCTGCTGCTGGCGCCGTACGTGCCGATGCTGTGGATGGGGGAGGAGTGGGCGGCGTCGACGCCGTTCCAGTACTTCACGGACCACCAGGAGCCGGAGCTGGCCGACGCGGTTCGGGAGGGGCGGCGGCGGGAGTTCGCGCACTTCGGGTGGAAGCCGGAGGACGTGCCGGACCCGCAGTCGGAGGAGACGTTCCGGAACAGCGTGCTGCGGTGGGAGGAGCTGGGCGCGGGCGCGCACGCGCGGGTGCTGGAGTGGCACCGGCGGCTGGTGCGCCTGCGGCGGGAGCACCCGGAGCTGACGGACGGGCGGCGCGAGGAGGCGGCCGTGGCGTTCGGGGAGCCGGCGGAGGATCGGGGCGGGTGGCTGCGGTACACGAAGGGATCGATCACCGCGTTGTTCAACTTCGGGGGGAGCCCGGCGGAGCTGGAGTCCGGCGGCGCGGGCGTGGTGCTGGCGGCGTCGCCGGAGGGGGCGATGCTGGGGCGTTCGGGCGTGCGGGTGCCGGGGGACGGGGGGGTGATCGTGCGGACGGGCGGGGGCG
>CAYMFP010000200.1:0-5853 GCA_964389385.1 uncultured Phycisphaeraceae bacterium
GGCGTGGGACGGATGGGATGGGGGTGGGGTGGGATCGGATCGGGTGGGGTGGGGTGGGGTGGGGTGGGGTCACGCGCGGTCGAGCAGGTCGGCGATGAGGCGGGCGACGGGCTCGTGCACGTCGGGGTCGGTCCAGTAGTGGGCGTGGCTGGCGGCCGTGGCGGTGAGGACGGGGGGCCCGACCTCGACGGGGACGTCGGTGACGAGCGCGGCGTAGCTCGGGTGCAGGGGGCCGAGGGGCCAGCCGAGCGGGTCGTCGGGGTCGTAGATGTTGAGCCAGACGGGGGGCACGCGGCCCGTGAGGTCGGGGCCGGGGAGGTCGATGGGATCGTCGAACCGCACGGTCTGGAAGAAGACGGGCATGTTGTTGCCGAGGGTGACCATGCCGGCGAGGGTGGCGCCCGCGGCGAAGGTGGTGAGGGGGATCTCCCCGCCGTCGGGCCCGAGGGCGGGGCGCGGCTTCTGGCGGTCGTAGAAGTAGTCGCTGAGGATGGTGCAGCCGAGGGAGTAGCCGACGGGCAGGAGCATCGCGCCCGGCTCGACGCGGAGTTCGAGGCGGAGCAGGGCGCGGGCGAGGCGGGCGTGGATGTCGCGGTAGACGGTGCTGGCGCCGCCGGCGCGGTAGGTGTAGGCCGTGGCGTCGCCGAAGTTGCGGAGGACGAAGGGGCGGAGGAGGCCGGCGCGGAGGTCGCTGCCGGCGTAGCGGGCGAGCAGGCGGTCCTGCACCTCGGTGAGCACCGGGTGCCAGAAGCAGGGCTCGAAGGCGACCTCGTCCTCGGAGATGCCGAGGGCGGCGAGTTCGCGGCGGAGGCCGCGCTCGAACTTGCGGTGGAAGCGGGGTTCGGCCTCGTGCTCCCCGAGGAGGGGCGAGCCGATGCCGTGCACGACGAGCACGCCGAGGTCTGCGGGCATGCGTCGGAGCGTACCGGCGGGGGCGGGCGGATCGAAGGCGAAGTGGAGGCGGCAGGCGTCGCGGCGCGGGCGACCCCTGCTGCGCGGGAGGGCATGTGCAGGTGGCGGCGGGGGAACGGGCGGGGCGGGGAGGGACGGCGGCCGGGAGGGCCGGCGTGCGGCGGTCAGCGCTGCGCCAGGCGCCGGAGGGTCGCGGGGGATTCGGGCTGGCGCGTGCGTGCGCTCAGCAGCGCGGCCTGCGCGGTGGAGAGGACGGTCGCGTGGTCGATGGGCGCGGGGTTCGGGATCGCGGGGTCGAGGAGGCGGTTGAGCGCGTCGGCGAGGACCGCGGCGGCGGCGGGGGCGTCGGCCGCGGGAACGCGGTGCTCGTCGATCGCCCGGCCGTCGAGTCCGAGCCAGGTCCAGCCGTCGTCGGTGATGCGGAGCTGCCCGGCTTCGCCGAGGAGGAGGATCTCGCGGGCGTAGGCGGCGGCGTGGTCGCTGACGAGCAGGGCGGCGGCGCGTCCGTCGTCGAAGCGGGCGTTGGCGACGAGGTGCCCCTCGAGGGAGCGGAGGGTCTCGCCGGGCCCGGGGGCGGCGGGGCGTCCGGCGGCGGGGGGGGTGTGGATGGCGTGGAGGGACTCGGGCTCGCCGACGAGGGTGAGGAGCAGGTCGGCGGCGGCGAAGAGGGCGGCGGGGAGGCTCGACTCGTCGGGGCGCGAGCGGAGGATGATGGAGAGGGCGCGGGGCTCGCCGAAGGTGGGGAGGACGTCGTGCAGGGCGCGGAAGGCGGGGGCGTGGCGGAGGAGCGGGGCGGGGAAGATGGCGTCGATCGGCCGCCCGCCGGCGTGCCCGCGCATCCAGCCGGCGCCGGCGGGCCCGCCGAGGTAGAGGGCGGCGGCGGGGACGGGCTCGAGCGTGACGATGCGGAGCCCGCGTTCGTGGGCGGTGGCGGCGGCGTCGGCGTCGTCGGGGGCGGCGGTGGCGCCGAAGTCTCCGGCGTCGGCGAGGAGGAGCAGGTCGGCGTCGGCGGTGACGAGGGCGGAGCGGAGGTCGTCGAGCGGCTCGGCGTCGAAGGCGGCGGCGAGCTGCTGGGAGCGTCCGCGCTCGGGGGAGCCGACGCCGACGACGTCGAGCCGGGCGAGGCGGGCGGCGGCCTCGAGGAGGGGCTGCCGGGCGTGACGGGTCCAGAGGACCGCGCGTCGTCCGTGATCGCGGGGCGCATCGGGGGGCATGGAACGGGGAGGGTACGCGGCGAGAGGGGCGTTTGCGTCGGCCGCGAACCGGGGGGAGCCGGGGCGGGTACTGTTGGGCGTGTTGGTGCGGCGAGGCGGCCGCTCGTCGGTTGCGGCCGACGGGAGGAAAGTCCGAGCACGGCAGGGCACGGTGGTGGCTCACGGCCACCCGTCGGAACACGCCCGACCCCACCGGGGAAACCCGGCGGCTCCGCGTGGTCGCCGGCGAGGGAAAGTGCCACAGAAAGCAAACCGCCGATGGCCCGGCGCCGCCGGGATCAGGCAAGGGTGAAAGGGTGCGGTAAGAGCGCACCGCCCGCGTGGTGACACGCGGGGCACGGCAAACCCCACCGCGTGCAAGCGCAAGCAGGTCTCGGGGGGCTTCGGCTCCCGCCCTCTGCCCGGGGGATGAGGCCGGGTCGCGTGCTTCGGCGGGCCGAGAGGTCCGTCGAGAGCCCGTCGGCAACGGCGGGTCCAGAGAAATGGTCGCCGCGTCCGGAAGGCGTCCCGCGAGCCCCCGTCAATCACTCGGGGGGCGAACCACCGGACGTGACAGAACTCGGCTTACGACCGCACCTGACCACGCAGACGCGGGCCTCCGGACCTCCGGGGGCCCGCGGCCGTTTTGGAGGCGGCCAGCGCAGGCGCGGCTTCAACCCGGGTAGAGGTGCATCATGATTCCCATGAACCCTGTGGTCGCCGCGACCGCCGCGGCGAAGAAAGCGCCGTACCTGGTCGCGACGGGATCCGAGACCTCGTTCGGACGGGTGAAGGCCATCGCCGCGAGCGCGAGCGACGCGAGCACCATCGGCGGGAAGGCGCAGCCCGTGAACGCCAGGAAGACCGCGATGGCGACGCGGCCGTCGACCCGGTCGCGGGGTGCCCCCGCGAGGCGCTGGTCCGCGCCGCACTCGGGGCAGCGTGCGTGCGGCGGGAGGCCGTGCATCGAGTAGCCGCAGGCGATGCAGCGCGGGCTGGGCATGGGCGCAGCGTACGGCTCATCAGGGGAGCCCGCCGCCGAAGGCCGCGCTGACGGCGAAGGCGATCACGGCCAGGCAGCAGGGGACGGCGACGAGGCAGGAGAGGACGACGGCGCCGAGGGCGCGGGTGCGGAGCGGCGCCGAGGCGAGGCCGCGCGGAAGGCGTTCCAGGGCGTGGAAGCCGAGGACGAGCCCGACGATGGAGCACGTGAAGCCGGCGGGAACGCAGAGGAGGGCGGGGGAGAACAGGCCGAGCACCTCGCTCGCGAGGCCGACGATCGCGAAGACGAGGGCGGCTGTGGCGCCGCGCCCGCCGCGGAGATCGCCGGGGAGGCCGCGGAGCGTCGAGCCGCACTCGGGGCAGGGGGCGGTCTCGGCGATGCCGACGAGGCTGTAGCCGCAGCCGAGGCAGACCGTGCGCCTGCGCCAGTGCGGGAACGGCGGCGCCCGGTCGTACGCGTAGGGATTGCGTGTCTCGGCGTTCGTCCGGCGCACCGCTCGCTCCGCGCGTCTGGCGACGCTGGGCGGCAGGGTACCGCGGCGGGCGCTCGTGCGGACTCAGGCCGCCGGGCAGCGCCAGCCGGCGCCGCACTCGGGGCAGGTGACGCAGCGGTCGTGGGCGTCGTGCTCGAGGTCGCGGAGGGCGTAGCCGCAGGCGACGCAGCGTCCGACGCCGGCGAGGTCGCGGTGGAAGCGTCCGCTGCCCCGGTATCGGACGAGCCGGACGGCCGACCAGATCGCGGCGGCGAGGGTGGCGTAGAGGCCGACGACGGCGATGCAGGTGCTCGCGTCGATCCAGGGGAAGTGGGGGCGCAGGGCCGTGGGGCGCGTGATGAGGATGGTCGCGATGGTGATCGCCAGGGGCGCGAGGGAGAGGGCGACGCCGGGGACGATCACGTTCAGGGCGGCGTCGATGGGTCGGCCGGCGAGGAGGAAGCGGGCGCGGAGCTGGTTGAGGGCGTGGTCCGGGTGCCCGGGCGGCAGGAAGAGGCCGCTCAGGCCGGGGTGCGTGTCGAGCAGGCGGCAGAGGTTGCCGCGGTCGTCTTTCCGGATGGCAAAGGGCACCGGACCCTCCCTGAGCCGGTGGGTGGAACGAAGGGCCCGCGAACGGGCCGGGGTGTTGATTCGGCCGGATTTTCGCGCGGTTTCAACGGAAACTTCACATTGGAGCCGCCGGAAGAGGCGGCTTGAAGTGATACCCCCCGCGTGCGGAGTCGCTCGGGCCGCCGAACGCGAGAAGGACGAGCCCGATCGCCGGCCCCCACGGCCAAGAACCGGCCGGCTGTGGAGAGGGGACCCGCACAGATGGCGAGGTGAGGCCACCCAAGCAGGGGGAGTTGCATCGAGGGCTTCGGGGGGTGGCTTCAGGCGGTGTAGGCGGCGACGAGGACGATGAAGGAGTCCTCGAGTTCCTCGGCCGGGTCCCGCACGGGGGTGATGTAGGCGTTGCCCTCGGTGTCGACGGCGTCGGCGACCTTGGCGAAGACCTCGGTGCGGGCGAAGCCGGCCTCGAGCATGGCGTCGCGGAGTTCGGGGACGGACCAGAGACGCCAGCGGTAGACGAAGGCGTCGTCGAACTCCTCGGTGATGGTCTGGTCGACGTCGATGACCCGGAAGTGCAGGACGTCGGTGACCATGCCGGTGAGGGGATCGGCGTCGCGTTGCTCCCAGGTGTAGCGGACGCGCTTGCCGCGGTGCCCTTGCGGGACGTGCTCGCCGGTGAGCCAGTGGTCCCGGTGGACGGCGCCGCGGACGAAGGCGGACTCGCCGCCGTAGGTGTCGCAGACGAAGACGCCGCCTGCGGCGGGGATGGCAGAGGGCAGAGGGGCAGATCGCAGATCGGAGGGACTGCGGGGCGAGGCGGAGCGGGCGAGGCGGGCGTGGGCGTGGCGGAGGTAGCGGAGGAGGTCGGCGCGGGTGTGCCAGTAGCCGATGGAGAAGTTGCCGACGAAGAGGACGTCGCACGGGTCGCGGACGTCCATGACGTCCGCGCAGACCTTCTTCACGCGGGGGTGGTCGGGGTGGTGGGCGAGGGCTTCGGCGTCGAGGTCGGCGGCGACGGCCGAGTGTTCGGCGGCGTGCTCGGCCCAGGCGATGGAGAGCGCGGCCGTGCCGGAGAAGTCCTCGCCGAGGACGCGGGGGGGCGTCTCGGGGATCGCGCGGAGGAGGGGGACGAGGTGCGCCGGGCTCTGGACGCAGATCTCGTAGAGGTCGTGGCGGGTGAGGGGGCGGTCGGCGGGGGCGGGCATGCGGGCGGATTGTTCGCGTTCCGCGGCGCGATGGGGCGTGGCCGCGAAGACCCGTGGGAGCACGCGGGGCCGGCGGGGACGCCCGTGCGGCGGGGTTCAGTGGGACTCGTGGACGGGGGCCGTCTCGATCTCGGCCGCCGCGTCGTCCGGGCCGGTGTGCTGCTGCGAGGCCGCGATGCCGGCGGCGCTGATCGCCACGACCGCGATGACGGCGTAGACGATCCAGAACAGGACCATGAGGCTGCTGAGGGCGATGCCGATCCAGGAGCAGACGCGTCCGGCCGTGGCGAGGCCGCGGGAGGATTCGGGCGCGAGGCGAGCGGCGATGAGCTGGTCGGACTTCTTGGCCTGCGCCACGCCGATGATGCCGCAGACGAGCCCGATGACGCACCCGCTCGAGAAGACGATCGAGCAGATGCCGAGCACGAGCGCGGCGACGGCGCTGCTGTTGCTGCCGGTGGGCTGGGCGGTCTGGACGGGCGGCGTGTCGGTCATCGT
>CAYMFP010000201.1:0-5842 GCA_964389385.1 uncultured Phycisphaeraceae bacterium
GACTTGCCGGCGCCGTCGGGCCCATCGCGGACGATGACGCGCCCCGGGAGCAGCCCGGCGCGGCGGGGATCGGCGGGGGGCGGGGGGTTGGTGGGGGGGGTCGTTCGGGCGGCCGGCGTCACGGGGCGGAGTGTACGGGCGGCGAGCGGATGGGGGCGGGCGACGCGGGGTGGAGCGGGGGAGATGAGCGAACGCGGTGCGGGATCGCGCGGGGTTCGCGCATGAAAACGGGGGCAGACCTTTGGGCCTGCCCCCGGTCGGTGCGTTCGGAGCGGAGAGCCGCGGCTGGCCCGATCAGTCGCCGCCGTCCGGCGGCACGTCGGGGCCGCCCTCGCAGCCGGCCCGCGTCTGCCACCAGGCGCGGAAGTTGGCGAGCGCGGTGGCGGGCGTCAGGCCGAGTTCGAGGGCGTACGGGTTGCCGTTGAGGTAGTCCTGGACGAAGAGGGCGAAGTCGTCGAAGTCGAAGTCGCCGTCGCCGTTCCAGTCGCCCACGCAGTTTCCGCCGTCCCGGCCGGGACCTTCCGGATCGAGGTCGCCGCCGATCGGCGGAGGGCCGAAGATCGGCTCGCAGAGCGTGGTGGGGATGCACTGATCCGCCACGCCGTCGCCGAGGCCGGTCACCGGATCGGGCATGTCGATGGTGGGACGGCCGTAGATGTCGAGGATCAGGTCGCCGTTGTCGTCGCGGAGCGGCTCGAGGCAGCCGACCTCGACGTCGATGCCGTCGGGCACGCCGTTGTCGTTGCAGTCCTTGAACCGCCAGGCGAAGGGGGAGTCGGCGGTGACGGGGCTGTCCTCGGTGCCGCTGAAGAGGTAATCGAGCGCTGCGTAGACGTTGGGGACGACGCCGACGGTGCCCCTGTAGTCTCCGTTCGGCCCGGGGCTGCCGTTCTGGATGCGGCGGTAGCCGGTGCGGAGGATGGTGTCGAGCAGGTCGGGGACGGAGAGGAAGACACCGGGCTTGTTGGTGGCGGGGTTGCTGGTCGTCTGATAGACGATGGACTGGATCTGGGCCGCGGCGGCGCCCACGCCGACGGCGGCCGGCAGGGGCCCGCCCCAGTTGCTGATGAAGGCGGTGTTGCCACCGGCGTCGCGGATGGGATCACCGAAGCCATCGGTCATGTCGCTCGGAGCGGCGCCGGGGAAAGGATCGGTGAACAGGTCGCCGTAGCCGGCGGAGACGATGCCGTCCGCGGGCATGTAGGTGCGCACGGCGAACCCGGTCGAACTCACATACCCCCGCGCGACGCCGGGCTCCGTGATGTAGAGCTTGTCGAACGGCTCGTAGCCGACGAGGGCGTTCCCGCCGGCGTCGGTGACCAGAATGCGGTGGGCGGCGCCGACGATGAGCCCGAAGTGCAGCCCGCCGGATGGGTCGAAGGGGTGGTGCCGCCCGTCGGGGCCGTGGAACTCGCCCGACTCCGGCGGGTGCTCGACGAGGACGGGCTCGCCGCCGGGGGGCATGTACGCGTCGGAGTTGAGATCGGCCCCCTGCGTGCCGGCAATCTCGACGGTCATCACGTCCATGGATTGCACGGCGACGATGGCGGCGTAGTTGTCCTCCCACCAGCTCACCGGAGAGGATGGGCCGACGAGGACGAGTTGATCGTCCTGGACCACGTACTGGTAGTCCGCGTCGAATCCGATGATGACGATGTCGCCGGGGCGGGCGAGGACGGTGCCACGCTCGACGAGGACGCCGTCGGCGTCGAAGACCGGGAGGGCGTCGGGCACGCCGTCGTTGTCGAAGTCGGTGATGCCGAGACCGCTGGGATCGTCGATCTCGTTGACCACGCCGTCGTTGTCCTCGTCGAGGTCGTCGCCGTCGAGATCATCGAAGAGGGTGACGCCGAAGGGATCCTGCTCGCCGATGAGGGCCAGGAGGATGTCGGTGAGGGGGAAGTCGTACGCGCTGATGTAGTAGATGTCGGCATTCCGGACGGGACCGGAGACGCCGCGGCGGCTGAGCACGGACGGGTTGCCCGGATCGGGCTCCAGGTCCGGGGCGCCGAGCATCGCCAACGCGGCGATCTCTCGATTGACGCCGTCGCGGAAAGCGGCCTCGGGGATGGGGAAGCTGAGGAGAGTCCGGAACTTCAGCGAGCCGTCCTCGCGGAAGTGCGCGGGCGTGTCGACGTGGTAGGGCGAGCCGGCGAAGCGGACGTCGGGGGTCGCGCCGATGTAGAAGATACGGACGTTCTCGCCGGTGCCGCCCGGAACGGTCTCGGCGCCGAAGGCGCCGGTGCCGACCGGGTAGTCCATGTAGTAGTACTGATCGGCGCGGAAGTCCGGCACGGCACGATCGGGGATCTGGTCGTCGGCGAGGAAGACGGGGGCGTCGGTCACTCGGGCTGGCTCGCCGACGTGCGTGCGCTGACGGGCGCCGCGGGCGGCGCGGGCCTCGGCCTGCTGCTGCGGGCGCTGGCGGCGCGCGAAGACCCCGCCGTCGATCCGGAAGCGGGCCGATTCCTCCGTGCTCTGTCGCGCAACGACGAGACCCGCGGAGCGGACGCCGGGAATGCCGTTCAGGAGGGCGATGGCCTCACGCGCGGAGACGCCCTCGGGCGTCACGAAGCGGGCCTCGTCGCTGCGGTCCGGCAGTTCGATGCCGAACCGCTCGCGGACGCGCTCGCGCAGGTGCGGACCGACGTGGCCGGAGGCCGGGAGCCAGTAGCCGCCCTCGAAGGGCATCGCCACGGGCTCGCCGTTGCGCAGCAGGGCGCCGCCCACGGCGCGGAGCCCGGATCCCTCCTCGAAGCGGACCCGGACCATGTTCTCGTAGAACGCGGCCTTCCGGGGGGCGCGCCCTTCCGTCGGAGCGGCGGCGGTGATCGCCTGCGCGGCGCCGGCAATGCTCGTGAGGGTGCCCGCCGCGGCGAGGCACGCCAAGACACCCCAGACACCCGGCCCGCCCGAACGAAGGCGATCCGCTCCCGCTGCATTCGACATGCCTGAACCTCTCGCAAAGAGTCTGCCGGGCGGATGATACGGTGAGGCGCTCCGCCCCACAAGCCACCCATCCGCGGCGGTGGGGAAAGCGGTTCCCGGAACCGCCGGAGCATCCGGAGGCCGCGGACCGGCTCCTCCGCCACCCCGCCCGGCCGCGGGCGCCCGACCGTGCAAGGGGGGCACGGGGAGGGGGAGACGCACGCGAGAGCACTGCCGCGGCCGACTCCCCGGTTCTTCACCGGGGCGTTCGGGAGACGGCATGGGCAAGGGGGCAGAATCCGCCCCGGCGCCGGGGTGGCGCGGGGGCCGGGGCTCGGTCAGGCGTGGATCACGCGGCCTTCGGAGGCGAGGGCCGCCTCGTGGAGGGCCTCGTGCATGGTCGGATGGGCGTGGACGGAGGCGATGATGTCCTCGGTCGTGGCTTCCATCCGGCGGGCGAGGGCCATCTCGGCGATGAGCTCGGTCGCCTGGTCGCCCATGATGTGGGCCCCCAGGATCTCCCCGTGGGGGAGCCCGCGGATGATCTTGACCATGCCCGCGGTGTGCCCGCTGGCGATGGCCTTGCCGTGGGCCTGGAGCGTGTACGAGCCGATCTCGTAGTCCTTGCCCTTCTCGAGCCCCTGCTTCTTGAGGGCCTGCTCGGTGAAGCCGACGCTCGCGACCTGGGGCTGGCAGTAGGTGCAGCCGGGGATGACCGTGTAGTCGATGGGGATGGGGGCGTGGTCGAGCTTGCCGGCCCGGTGGGCGATGCGCTCGACGCAGATCACGGCCTCCTCGCTGGCGACGTGGGCGAGCCAGGGGGCGCCGATGACGTCGCCGACGGCGTAGATGCCCGGGAGATTCGTCTTGTAGTCGATCGGCTCGTTGCGGGTGGGCTGGTCGACGCCCCACTTGTAGTCGGTCTTGATGTGCCCCTTGAAGGTCTCGAGCCCGAGGGACTCGTCGAAGAGCCCGTCGAAGCGGGCGGTGACGCCGACGGCGAGCAGGACCTTGTCGGCCTCGAGGACCTCCTGCTTGGCGGTGTCCGCCTTGCCGTCGGGCCCGACGGGAGCGACCGTGACCTTGACCCCCTTGTCCGTCTTCTCGACGGCGGTGGTCGTGGTGCTGGTGCGGATGTCGTAGCCCTGCTTCTTGTAGTGTCGCTCCATCGCCTTGGAGATGTCCGCGTCCTCGACCGGGAGGATGCGGTCCATCATCTCGACGATGGTGACCTTGGCGCCGAAGCTGCCGTAGAAGTAGGCGAACTCCATGCCGATGGCGCCGGCGCCGACGACGATGAGCCGCTCCGGGCGTTCCTTGCTGTTCATCGCCTCGCGGGCGCCCCAGATCCGGTCGCCGTCGAACTTGGCGAAGGGCAGGTCGCGGGCGACGGAGCCGGTGGCGATGATGACGTGGTCGGCGGTGAGGGTGTCCTTCTTCGCCTTGATCTCGGCGGGGGCGGGGGTGAACTCGTCCTTGACGGTCGCCTCGTAGACCTCGACGGTGGCGGGCTTGCCGTTGCGCGCGGCGGAGACGATCTTGGCGTTGCCCTGGACGTGCTCGACCTTGTTCTTCTTGAAGAGGAAGGCGATGCCCTGGTTGAGCTTGCCGGCGACGTCGCGCGAGCGGCCGATGGTGCGGCCCCAGTCGACGGACAGGTTGTCGAACTTCAGGCCGAAGAGTTCGGACTCGTGGCTGCAGCGCTCGAACAGCTCGGCGTTGGCGAGGAGGGCCTTGGTGGGGATGCAGCCCCAGTTGAGGCAGACGCCGCCGAGCTTGGAGCGTTCGATGCAGGCGGTCTTGAGCCCGAGCTGGGCGGCGCGGATGGCGCCCACGTACCCGGCGGGCCCGCCGCCGATCACGATCACGTCGAAGTGCTTGTCGCTCGCCACGTCGGGAGGTCCTCTCTCGGGCGGCTCGGGGAGCGGGGGCCGCGACCTCCGCGGGGCTCCCGGAGCTGGGTCGGGAGTATAGGGGTCGCTCCGGAAGGCTCTCGGACGCTGGGACGGGCGGCGGGCGGGCGGATTGTCCTTGCGTGCGCGTGTCTGTTTCCACTACGCTCGGCGGGCCCGGAGTCTCACGGGCCTTGGGGAGGGGAGGAGGGACAGCACCATGCGGACAGGCAGCGAGCGCATCGGCCTCGGTCGTGGATCTCGGCGGGGGTCATCCCGGTCGGGGGCGTGGGCGCTGGTCCTCGCGGGGGTGGCGGGGACGCCGGCCGCGGCGCAGCACACGTGGACCGGGGCGGCGGGCACCGTGAGCTGGTGCAGCCCTCAGAACTGGGACCCGATGACCGTGCCGCCGGACGGGGCCGCGATCAGCGTCGGGCCGGGCTATGCGCTGGTGGACATGTTCCCCTGCCCGAACGAGCACCGCACGCTGGGGTACGTGGGGGCGGAATCCCCGGTCCGGTTCTGGACGCCGGTGACGTTCTCGGGCGGGGCGGATCTGGCGAACCCGATCCTCTCCCTCGGGGCGTCGCCGACGCCGATCGCGGGGGAGGTGATCGTCGGGGGCGAGGCGGCGGAGTGGGAGGGGGGGATCTTCACCGGCGGGACGCTGCGGAACCTCGGCGTGCTGACGGTGGACCGGAGCTACTTCGGCGGGCGGGTGGACGTCCGGGGGCTGGACGGGGGCGGGACGCTGGCGAACGAGGGGACGCTCGCGGTGATCTCGAGCATCGTGATCCAGGCCGCGGGGACGCTGGAGAACACGGGCGAGATCCGGGCGGCCGGGAACGGCTCGATCACGGGGGCGGGGCCGCTGGAGAACACGGGGCGGATCGTCGTGCCGCAGGGACGGACGTTCACGATCGACGCGGCGCTGGACTCCGACGGGACGATCGAGGTCGAAGGGACGCTCGCGGTCACGCCGGCGGATCTGGAGGGGTCGGTCGTGGTGGGCGGGGCGGGCG
>CAYMFP010000202.1:0-5836 GCA_964389385.1 uncultured Phycisphaeraceae bacterium
TCTCCGCCGCAGACCTCGTCGCCCACGCCCGCGCCGTGCTCCGCGAAGTCCTCCACGGAGCGGCCGAGAAGTGGAGCTACGTCACCGACGCCGGGCCCGAGGGCGCCGTCCTCGGCGCCCTCGCCTCCCTCACCCCGGAACAGGCCTCCCGCCCCGTCGCCGGCTCCTCCGTCGCCGCCCACGCCAGCCACATCCGCTTCGCCCTCGAGGCCTCCACCGCCTGGATCTCCGGCGACCGCGGCAGCCACGACTGGTCCCAGAGCTGGACCCCCTCCACCGTCGACGCCGAGTCCTGGCCCCGCCTCATCGAGGACCTCCGCCGCGCCCACGAGCGGATCGACGCCGCCATCCGCGACCACGCCCTCACCGACTCCATCGCCGCCGGCGCCGCCGTCGGCGCGGCCGCCCACACCGCCTACCACCTCGGCGCCATCCGACAGAAGATCGCCCTTCTCCGCAACGCCTGAACCCCGCGCCCGCCCCGCTCAGCCCCCGTCCGGACGCGTCCCGTCCCCGTCCAGCCCGCACACGCTCGCCAACGCCGCCGCCAGCTGCTCCACCGTGAACGGCTTGCTCACCCGCGGCACGTGCCGGTACCGCTCCGGGACCACGCTCGCGTCGTACCCCGAGGCGAACACGAACGGCACCCCACGCTCCGCGAGCAGGTCCGCGGCCGGGAAGACCAGCCGCCCCTCCAGGTTCACGTCCAGCACCGCCGCGTCCAGGGTCTCCTCGCGCGCCAGACGC
The DNA here is from genome assembly GCA_964389385.1 of uncultured Phycisphaeraceae bacterium. Classification (GTDB taxonomy): domain Bacteria; phylum Planctomycetota; class Phycisphaerae; order Phycisphaerales; family UBA1924; genus CAYMFP01. The sequence goes on from CAYMFP010000202.1 coordinate 748, forward strand.
ACCGCGCTCTCTAGGTCCGGCGCGCGCGCCACCACCTCGTGCCCGAGACGGTGCACCATGCGCTCCACTTCCTCGGCCACGAGGAACCAGTCTTCGACGATCAGGACCCGCAACACGTCCCCAACTCAGGGCTTCGGTTCAGCGTAACTTCACCCCTCGACTCGCGGAGGGTATGGTCCCCATGCAGGCTGACAAGCCCCCTATCGGTCCGCCGCTCTCACGCGCTCGCTCCAAGGGCAGCACATTTCGAACGCCACGCCCTCCGCCCGGAACTCCAGCACCGCCCGCCCGCCCAGCTCGTACGGCCCCGCCCGCTCGATGAACCGCGAGCCGTACCCCCGCTCCCGCGGCTCGCTCACCTCCGGGCCCCCCGCCTCCTCCCACCGGATCACCAGCTCCATCCCCGCCCCCTCCGCCGTCCCCGGCTCTCTCTCGCCGCCTTCCTCCGGGCCCGCCCCCGGGCACCCCTCGGGCGCCGCCCGGAGTTCCCAGCTCACCCGCACCCGCCCCGACGCGCGCGTCAGCGCCCCGTGCTTCGCCGCGTTCGTCGCCAGCTCGTGCAGCACCATCGAGATCACCGTCGCCGCCTTCGGGTTCACCGCGATCGCCTCCCCGGCCCCCGACAGCCGCTCCCCCGCCAGGGGACGCACCGCCGCCTCCAGCACCTCCGGCAGCGTCGCCTCCCGCCACTCTCCCCGCGCCAGCACCGCGTGCAGCGCCGCCAGCGCCCGCACCCGCCCGAGGAACCCCGCCCGGATCTCCTCCGGCACGCTCCCCTCCGACAGCGAGGCCGTCGCGATCGAGACCACCGTCGCCAGCGTGTTCTTCACCCGGTGGCTCAGCTCCGCGTTCAGCACCCGCTCGCGCTCCGCCGCCTCGTGCCGCTCGTGGATGTCCGTCGCCGTCCCGTACCACCGCACCACCCGGCCCGCCGTGTCCCGCACCGCCTCCGCCTGCGCCAGGTGCCACCGCCACGCCCCGTCCACCGCCCGGCGGATGCGGAAGTCGACCGAGTACCCCGTCCCCTCCGCCGCCGCCCGCGCCAGCTCCTCCCCCAGCCGGTCGCGGTCCTCCGGGTGCACCAGCTCCCGCCACACCGCCGCCGGCAGCGGGCACGCCTCCCGCACCCCCGTGTACTCCCGCAGCCGCGCGTTCCAGAAGTCGTTCGTCCCGTCCGGCAGCACCGACCAGACCAGGTGCGGCACGCTGTCGGCCAGCGCCCGCAGACGCCCCTCGCTCTCCCGCAGCGCCTCCTCCGCCACCTTCCGGTCGTGGATCTCCGTCACCGACCCCACGTACCCCAGCAGCGCCCCGTCCTCCCCGAACCGCGGCCGGCCCTCGTCCACCACCCACCGGTACGCCCCGTCCGCCCGCCGCAGGCGGTAGTCCACCCGGAACGCCTCCGCCCGCGCGTACGCCGCGACCCACGCCGCCCGCGCCTGCTCCAGGTCGTCCGGATGCACCGGATCGAGCCACCCTATCCCGTGCGCCGTGTCCGCCTTCTGCCCCGTGTACTCGTACCACCCCCGGCTCAGGAACGTCGCCCTCCCCCGCTCGTCCGACACCCACAGCACCGCCGGCGCCGCGTCGGCCATCCGGCGGAACCGCGTCTCGCTCTCCCGCAGCGCCGCCTCCGCCCGCCGGCGCTCCGTCACGTCCCGAACCGTGATGATCCCCCACTGCGTCCGCCCCGAGGCGTCCGTCACCGGCGTCCCGCTGTACGCGTTCCACCACTCCCGCCCCGTCGTGTCGTCCCGCAGCAACGCCTCCCAACCCTGGAACCGCTCGCCCGCCAGCGCCCGGTTCAGCGGCCAGCGCTCGTACGCCACCTCCCGACCCTGCTCGTCGAACAGCCGGAACCGCGGCCGCATCGCCGACAGGTCCGCCGCCCACTCGTCCCCGCGGAACCCGTGCATCTCCACCGCCGCCGGGTTCATCGAGACGATCCGGCCGTTCATGTCCGCGATCACCAGCCCGTCCGCCAGCGCGTCCATCACCGCCGACAGCCGGGCCTCGCTCGCCCGCGCCGCGGCCTCCGCCTCCTTGTGGCCCGTGATGTCGAAGTTCACCCCCACCATCCGCCGCGGCTCGCCCCCCTCCGTCACCACCATCCCCCGCGACTCCAGCCACCGCACCGTCCCGTCCGCCCAGACCACCCGCCACTCCGCGCGGTACGAGCCCGACCGCACCCCCTCCGCCAGCGCCGCCTCCGCCCCCCGGCGGTCCTCCGGATGCACCAGCTCCAGCCACCGCTCGTTCGAGCCGTCGTACGTCCCCGGCGGCAGCCCGTGCAGCGCCTCCATCTCCGAGGACCACACCGCCACCCCGCGGCGGAAGTCCCAGTCGAACGTCCCGATCCGTGCCACCCCCGTCGCCAGCGCCAGCCGACGCTCGCTCTCCCGCAGCGCCTCCTCGATCCGCTTCTGACCCGTCACATCCTGCACCACCACGTTCACCCCCGCCACCTCCCCGCTCGCCAGACGCAGCGGGTGGTAGCTCGTCAGCCAGTGCCGCCGCTCCCCCGGACGCCCCGGCGTCTCCCCGGTCACCTCCAGGTCGACCACCGCCCGGCCCGTCTGCAGCACCCGCCGGTGCGTCGCCAGCACCCGCTGCCCCAGCTCACCCGGCATGATCTCCGCGATCGTCCTCCCGATGTGCTCCGCCTCGGACGCCTCGTTGATCTCGCACAGCCGGCGGTTCACCCGAACGTACCGCAGGTCCGCGTCCACGAACCCCAGCCCCACCGGCGCCGTCGCGTACACCGCCTCCAGCTCCGCCAGCCGCCGGCTCGCCTCCGCCTCCGCCCGCGCCAGCGCCCGCACCTGCTCCACCCGCTCCGTCACGTCCTGGATCGTCCCGGCCAGCCGCACCCGCCCCTGCGGCGTCCGCGTCAGCACCTCGCCGTGCATCTGCACCCACCGCTGCACCCCGTCCGTGCGCACGATCCGGTGCGTCAGCTCGATCCGCTCCCCCTCCGGCAGGTGCTCCACCCGCCGCCCCAGCTCCTCCAGCGCCCCCCGATCATCCGGGTGCGTCAGCGAGAACAGCCGCGACGGCGTCAGCTCGTCCCCCTCCGCCAGACCGAAGATCCGCCGGGCCACCTCCGAGATCTCGCTCCGATCGCCCGGCGCCCACCGCGACCACGTCCCGATGTCCGCGGCCTCCGTCGCCAGCCGCAGACGCTCCTCGCTCCGCGCCAGCGCCGCCGTCCGGGCCTCCACCCGCTGCTCCAGCTCCCGCCGCAGCTCGTCCCGCTCCCGCTCCGCCTCCATCCGACGCCGCACGTCCCGCCCCACCCATACCGCCCCCACGATCCGCCCCGCCCCGTCCCGCAGCGGGTCGAACACCAGCTCGTACGCCCGCGAGCCCCCGTGCCTCCCGAACATCTCCTCGCACCGGAACGACTCCCCGCCCATCGCCCGCGACAACAGCGCCTGCGCCCGCTCCGCCTCGCCGGGCACGTGCGCCACCGCCTCACGCAGGTCCGCACCGACCTCCACCTCACGCCCGTAGATCCGCAGGAACTCCGCCCGGTACGCCGCGTTGCACGCCACGTACCGCCAGTCCAGCCCCACGGCCGCCACCAGATCGCTGCACGACTCCAGCGCCGTCGCCAGCCCGGCGCCCACCGCGGCCAGAGTCCCGCCCGACCCGCTGTCGCTCTCGTCCTGCGCCACGCGCGCCTCCACGGTCCGAGCCCCCGTCGCCCCCTCCATCGGCCCGCGGACGCCCCCTCCACGCACCCGCGGTGCTGCGGCCCCGGCGGCGGCCGGGCTCGAACCCTGAAACCAGGTGGGCGCCGTGGCCCCGGTCCCGGCCTTCCACGCAACGGAGGCTTGGCCATCGCCGGAGCGTCCCGGGCTCCCGTTCAGGGTCGATCAAAGGTTCGAGCAACCATCATGGCCTTCGCCATTGGGGCCGCAGCATCGCGGGCGAACAGATCCAGAACCTTACGCAGGCTCCGACGCCCGACGAGCCCTTTCGAGATTCCGCACCCTTCCGATGGGCCTTCGCCGATCCCCCGGGAGCCGGGGCCCCGGCGCGGTACACTCTCGGCGCCGGCGCCTCGCCGGACGGCTGGGAGAGAGCCATGCATGCAGTTCCCGCGGTCGCGGCCGCCGCGCTCGTCAGCGCCGGCGCCTCGGCCCAGCTTTATTTCGTCGACACCATCGTCGACTTCTCCGACGCCTCCGTCTTCGGCTCGGGCATCGTCACCGGACCGCCCGATGCCGGGGGGTATTACTTCCCCGACACGGCCAGCAGCCAGGCCTTCATCACCCTCGCCTTCCTGGATCTCCCCGCCTTCACCGACGGCGAGGGCGCCGACCTCCGCATCTTCGACCTCGAGACCAACGCCTCCGACCCCCTCGAGGCCGCCCAGGTCTTCGTCAGCGCCGACGGCGTCGACTTCTTCTTCGCCGGCTCCGTCATCGGCGGCTCCAGCGAGGGCTTCATCGACCTCGCCGACCAGGGGCTCACCGGCGCCTACCGCTACATCCGCATCGTCCACGTCGACCTCGGCACCGGAGACGGACTCGACGTCGACGCCGTCGCCTACTTTCACCCCGTCCCCGCCCCCGGGCTCCCCGCCGCCCTCCTCACCGCCGCTCTCGCCGCCCGCGCCCGCCGCCGCCGCTGACCCCCCTCCCGCCCTCCCCGCCGGCGCGGTACACTCCCCCCGGTTCGTCGTTGCGGAGCACGGGAGGCGACGCTCCGCTACCATGCCGGCCGCCCGCCCCCACCCTCGGCGGGCCGACGCTACGCCTGCCCCACCAGGGAGATGCACATGCCAGCCCGCGACCGCCGTTTCGCCCGCAGCGCCGCCACCCTCGGGGCCGCCGCCGCCCTTCTCGCCCTCTCCGCCTGCTCTTCCTCCGTCGTCGACCGCGACGCCCGCGTCGCCGCCGCCCAGATCCGCCGCAACCCCTCCCCGGCCATGGCCGACCTCGACGAGCGCAACATCGACATCCGCAACCGCCGGGCCTACATCCGCGACACCAACTTCCGCCAGCTCCGCGAGGACCTCCAGTACTTCTGGCACCAGGACCGCCCCTCCCGCCTCTCCTCCCTCCGCGGCCCCTACTGATCG
>CAYMFP010000203.1:0-5784 GCA_964389385.1 uncultured Phycisphaeraceae bacterium
CCCCGCCCAGCCGTCTTCCTCGACCGCGACGACACGCTCTGCCGCAACGCCGATCTGCCCGACCACGCCTGGGGAACCGCCACCCGCGGCGACCTGCTCGACCCCACCCATGTCCACGCCATGCCCGGCGTCGCCCACGCGCTCGAACGACTCCGCAAGGCCGGCTTCGCCATCGTCGTCGTCACCAACCAGGGCGGCATCGCCCGCGCCCACGGCACGCTCGCCGACGTCGAGGCCTGCCACGACACCCTCCGCGCCCAGCTCCCCCTCACCCCGCCCGACAAAGCCCCCCACCCCATCGCCCACACACTCATCGACGCCTGCTACGCCGCCCCCCACCACCCCAGCGGCACGAACACCCGCTTCGCCGACGACCACCCCTGGCGCAAGCCCGGCCCCGGCATGATCCTCGCCGCCGCACGCGAGCTCGGCCTCGACCTGGACCACTCGTGGATGGTCGGCGACAAACAACGCGACCTCGACGCGGCCATCGCCGCCGGCATCGCCCCCGCCCGCGCCCTGCGCGTCGGCCCCGACGCGCCCCACCCCGACCTGCCCGCCGCGGCGGACGCCATCCTCGCCGCCATCGCCCCCAAACACCCCGTCCACGCCGAACGGGTCACGCTCCGCGCCACCGACCCCGACCGGCACCCCCTCCGCGAACCCCGCACCCGCGCCACCGTCGCCGCCGCCGCCCGCGGCCTCGCCGAACGCTCCGGCATCGCCCTGCTCGACCTCACGCTCACCGACGACAGCATCACCGCCACCCTCGCCACCCACCGCCTCGCCGCCCTCGCCTTCATGAACGACCTCCGCCGCCACACCAACCGCTGGCACACCCACAGCCAAGGCGCCCCCCTCTGGCCCGAGTGACCCGCCCCGCGGAGCGGGAAACTCGGAGCGGGGGAGGCTTCCAGCCGATCGCCCGCCTTCCCCCCCCCCCCCCCCTTGCCATTACCATCCCCCCCGCCATGCACCCCAACGACTTCATCCGCAAATGGTCCAAGGCCCAGCTCTCCGAGCGTGCGGCCAGCCAGGAGCACTTCATCGACCTCTGCCGCCTCCTCGGCGTCAAGACCCCCGCCGAACTCGACCCCGTCGGCGACACCTTCACCTTCGAGAAAGGCGCCAAGGTCTCCGGCCCCGCCTCCGCCGGCTCCAAGGGCGACCGCGGCTGGGCCGACGTGTGGTACAAGGGCCGGTTCGCCTGGGAATACAAGCGCAAGGACAAGCACCGCACCCTCGAAGCCGCCTACCAGCAGCTCCAGCAGTACCGCGAAGACCTCGAAAACCCGCCCCTGCTGATCGTCTCCGACATCACCCGCACCGAGATCCACACCAACTTCACCGGCTACAAGCCCGAAGTCCACACCATCCGGCTGGAGGACTTCGATAAGCCCGGCACGATCCCGCTCCTGCGCCAAGCCTTCACCGAACCCGAGGCGTTCAAGCCCAAAGAGACCGTCGCGCAGATCACCGAGAAGGTGGCCGGCAAGATCGGCGACGTGGCCAAGCAGCTCCGCGACCGCGGCCATGAGCCCCACGCCGTCGCCCACTTCCTCATGAAGTGCATGTTCTGCCTCTTCGCCGAGGACGTGGAACTGCTGCCAAAAAAGCTCTTCCAGAAGGTCCTGGAGAAATCACAGGGCGACACCGGCCGGCTGAAAAAGCAGATGGACGCCCTGTTCGCCGCCATGCGCGCCGGCGGCGACTTCGGCACGGACGAGATCGCCTACTTCAACGGCGGCCTGTTCGACGACGCCCCGGCGCTCGAACTGACCGACGCCGAGGCCGAGATCCTCCTCGACGCTGCGAAGCAGCAATGGTCCGCCGTCGAGCCCTCCATCTTCGGCACCCTCTTCGAGCGCTCGCTCGACCCCGACAAGCGCGCCCAGATCGGGGCCCACTACACCAGCCGCGACGACATCATGCTGGTCGTCGAGCCCGTCATCCTGCGGCCGCTCCGGCGCGAGTGGGACGAGACCAAGGCCCGGATCGCGGAGCAGCTCGAACGCCGGCGCAGCGCCAAGACCCCAGCCACCAAGCGGAAGGCCGACGACGCCATCGCCGACCTCCTCGACGGCTTCCAGGCACGCCTCGCCTCCGTCCGCGTCCTCGACCCCGCCTGCGGCTCGGGCAATTTTCTCTACGTCGCCATCCAGCAGCTCCTCTTCCTCGAAAAGGAAGTCATCTCCTACGCCGGACGCGAAGAAATCGGCCGCGGCGGCCTGCTGCCCCGCGTGCGCCCCACGCAGCTCTACGGCATCGAGATCAACCCCTACGCCGCCGAACTCGCCCAGGTCGTCATCTGGATCGGCTACCTCCAGTGGATGCGCGACAACGGCTTCAACGCCCCGCGCAACCCCATTCTCGAACCGATCACCACCATCGAGAACCGGGACGCCATCCTCGCGTGGGAGGACGAACAGGGCCAGTCCATCCCCGTCTGGCGCGAGGGCGCGAAGTGCCGTGGACAGGCCGAGTGGCCGGAGGCGGATTTCATTGTGGGGAATCCGCCGTTTTTGGGAAGCAAGCAGTACCGTGAGAACGGAGTACCGGAAGAGTATTTGTCGGCTCTGTTCAACTCGTTTGACCTGCCAAACACTTCGGATTTGTGTTCCTACTGGTTTTATCTTGCACATCGAGCGAGATCCCGGTGCGGACTATTGGCCACACAAAGAATCAGAGGCGACGCATCGCGAGAAGTGCTTGATCGCATCGTCAATGACCGCCCGATCTTTGAGGCGTGGTCCGATCTAGACTGGATCCTCGACGGTGCGGCGGTGCATGTCTCGATAGTCTGCTTTGATGGCGTGAGCGATGAACAACGAAGACTCGATGGTCAGCCCGTAGAAAAGATCCACGCGGACTTAACCGCAGGATTAGACCTTCGCAGTGCAAGTCGGCTCCGCGAGAATAGCGGAATAGCGTTTATGGCTGACACCAAGGGTGGCCCCTTTGAAGCGCCATACTCACAGTTCCAATCCTTGCTGGCTATTCCAAATCCATCTGGAAAATCAAACTTGGATGTTCTGCGGCCATGGGTGAATGGGTCGGACATCGCCAAGCGCAACCGTGGTATCTGGATCATTGACTTCGGCCCTGATATGGAGATGCCGGAAGCGAGCCAGTACGAAGCCCCTTTCGAGTTTGTTCACGAGCACATTTACCCGATCCGGAAAGACAACAGGCGCGAGTCGTACGCAGCGAAGTGGTGGCGACATGTGGAACCACGACCGAAACTCGTAGGGGCATCGCAGGGACTGAGCCGTCTTCTTGTCACAGTCCTGACGGCAAAACACCGTTTATTCCGATGGATCGAGCCCAAGGTACAGCCCGATCACAAGCTAGTCGCCTTCGTTCGGGATAGCGACTATTGGTTTGGAGTACTTCACTCATCAGTACACGAACTGTGGTCTCGGGGAGTTGGTGCCCAAGTACGAGATGTCAAATCGGGTTTTACCTACACCCCCACCACCTGCTTCGAAACCTTCCCCCTCCCCTGGCCCCCCGGCCACGAACCCGCCGAATGCGACCCGCACCGCCCCCTGCACGACGCCATCGCCGCCGCCGCCAAAGCCCTCAACGACCAGCGCGAACGCTGGCTCAACCCGCCCGAGTGGATCGGGGAGGTCGCCGCCGAAGTTGACGCCAAGGACGACTTCGCCGACGTCGCCCGCGTCAGCGGCGAGGAGGCCCGCCGACTCATCCGCCAGTCCGCCATCGACGCGCTCGCCGCGAAGCACCCGAGGCTCAGGAAGCGCACGCTCACCAACCTCTACAACGAACGCCCGACCTGGCTGCGCCTGGCCCACAAGGCCCTCGACGAGGCCGTCCTCAACGCCTACGCCGCCACCGACCCCGCGGGCGGTTGGGACCCGCGCTGGGCCGAGGTCTTCGAGCCATCCGGCGCCGGGCAACCCCTGCCAGAAGGCCACCCCCTGACCCAGCGGCGCGCCGAGACCGAACAATCCATCCTCGCCGCCCTCCTCCGCCTCAACCAGGAACGCGCCCGCCCCAAACCTACGACCTAATGCCAACGCCCGCCGACTCATGCCCGGCCCCCAGTGCCCAGTGCCTACCTAGTGCCTCATCCTGATGGCCGATCCCTGATCCCCCTCCATGCCCCGCATCCTCATCATCCTGCCTTCCTGGGTCGGCGACGCCGTGATGGCCACGCCCACGCTGCGCCGGGTGCGCCGGGTGATGCCGGGGGCGTTCATCGGGGCGTTGTGCAGGCCGGGGATCGACCGGCTCCTCGGGGGCACGCCGGACCTGGACGAGGTCCACGTGTTCACGCCGCACGGGATGATGGCCCCCAAGAAGGCCGCCGCGAAGGTGCGGCCGCGCCGGTACGACGCGGCGTTGCTCCTGACCAACTCCTTCTCCACCGCGCTGGCGGCGCGCCTGGCCTTCATCCCCCGGCGCATCGGCTACGACCGCGACGGGCGGGCGGTGCTGCTGACCGACGCCGTCCCGCCGCCGCGCAACCCGGACAAGTCCTGGAAGCTCACGCCCGCCGTCGATTACTACTGGAACCTCGCGTCCCGCCTGCTGGGGGAGGCGCCGGTGGACTGGGCGGTGCATACGCCGGCGGACTGCGTGCGCGTGCCGCTGGCGCTGCCGGGGGGGACCTTTCTTGAGCTGCCCGTCACGCCGGAGGACGAGCGTGGGGCGGACGGGCTGCTCGCCCGGGCGGGGCTGGGCGACCGGCCCTTCGCCGTCCTCAACCCCGGCGGCAACAACCCCGCCAAACGCTGGCCCGCCGACCGCTACGCCGCGCTGGCCCGCCACCTCGCGGACCGCCACGGCCTGGCCGTCCTCATCAACGGCTCGCCCGGCGAGGCCGACCTGTGCGCCGCCATCCGCGACCAGGCGGCCCAAGGAGCCCCGAGAGCTGGTGAGGGGATGGTCTTCTCGCTCCCCGAACTCGGCGTCACGCTCGGCGCGCTCAAGCCGTTGTGCCGCCGGGCCCGGCTGATGGTGACCAACGACACCGGCCCGCGCCACGTCGCCGCGGCGATGGGCACGCCGCTGGTCACCCTCTTCGGCCCCACCGACCCCCGCTGGACCACGATCCCCGTCCGCCCCCACCCCGGCGGCGAGCCGAGCGAGACCGTCCTCGTCGCCGACCCGACCCTGCCGCCCGCCGAGTCCGCCAACGACCACCCCGACCGCTGCCGCATCGACCGCATCGCGCTGGGGACGGTGGTCGAGGCCGCGGACGGGCAGCTCAGCGCGCGGGGGCGGGCGTGACGTCGGCGATGGCCCATCGGATCCCGGGGAAGCGGTCGGCCAGCGCGTCGACGACGGATCGGGGGAGAACCCCCAGGGCCGCGTCGCGTCCGGCGATCTGCTCGATCACGCCGTGGCCGGAGGCGTTGCAGACCCGGCCCGCGGCGAGGGGCACGCCGGTGCGCCGGGCGGCCTCGCGGACGCGGCCGTCGGGGTCGATCCACCAGGCGGTCTCGCCCGCCGGGCGTTCGCCGGCCCACGCCCGCTCCAGCATCGCCGCGCCGCGGTCCATGACCCATGGCATCGGCCGGGTTTGGCCCCGCCTGAACCCCCGGGCCCGGCTTTGTTCTCGGTCCCGCCCGGGCGGGGCCTGGCGCGGGCTGGCCCGCGGGGCCGGAAAACCGGCGGGGCCGGGCGGGGGCGGGGCCGCCTTGACCGAACGGGCGGGCTCCCTACCATTCCGCCTGCCCCACGGGGCGACAACTCGACAACGCGGGGGCGTAGCTCAGTTTTGGTAGAGCGCTTCCATGGCATGGAAGAGGTCGTGAG
>CAYMFP010000204.1:0-5782 GCA_964389385.1 uncultured Phycisphaeraceae bacterium
CCACGAAGAAGCTGGTCGTCGACGGATAGTCGGTGGCCGACATCAAGAGAACACTACCGTCATCCGCCACGGCCGCCACACGAATGGAGTCCGCGCCGTGGGCCGTATCGAGACCATGCTCCACCATGCCGCCGGAGTCGCGAGACAGCACCAGCACCTTGTAGCCCCCATCGCGACGGGCAATGAGTCGGTCCGGAAGCGTTGATCGCGCCATGGGCGACCACGCGCCGGGCAGGAACTCCCAAGCCGACTCCTCTCCGAACCGACGGACCGCGATCCGACCATCCCGCGTCATCGCCGCCACGCCGACGTCCGCGGCGACGGCCCAAGAAGCGGTCTGCCATTCAGGACCGGTCACCCGCTCGACGATCTCGCCGCTCGCGGGATCGATGAAAGAAGCGGCGCTCTCCGTGCACGCGATCAGACGATCTCCGTCCGCCGAAGAAATGCCGAACAGGAATCGGATCCTGCCGCCGACCCGATCACTGGCAACAACCAGATCCGACCGGCCGCTGCTCAGATCGACCCGGTAGATGCCGGACACATCCGCGTCGTGGGACATGCTGTCCTGCCCCAGCACGTACAGACCGTCTCCCACCGCGGCGATGCCGGTCAGAAAGACATCGGCGTCTATATCTACATACGCTGGCGCCGCCTGGGGATCCGCGGGCTCGATGATCAGCACTCGGGAAGCGACGCCGCCGACCGCGACCCAGCGCACGGAAGGGTCGGCTCGGAGCTGAGGCGGCGGGCCGCCGCTCGTCGTCCATCCGGAATCGTCGCCGCAGCCGCCGAGGCTCAAGATCGAGCCCAGAACCAGCATGAGCATCGCCGTGGCGAGCGGGCCTCTCTCGACTATCTCCATCGCTCGGCTCCCTACCGCGGCCCATAGAGCCGGCCGGCTCCGTGCCTCTCTATATCTTGGTTTGTGAGTCGCAGGCCCGGACCTGTTGAGTCACGAGCATCGGCCTCAGGGATCCGTGGGGTCCTCGGGCTCGGGTGACCCCGGCGGCTGGGCGCCCGCCTCCGGCGACGCAAGAAGCTCACGGATCGCGACGCCCTCGGCGCCGCGTCGACCCCTGGCGAGATCGGCCGGCGTCGAGCCGTGCCGGCCGACAACGCCGCGGTGGGCGCCCGCCCGCAGCAGAACGTCGACCGTCGCCGCATCGCCCATGGCGGCCGCCCAGTGCAGCGCCGTGTACCCGCCGTACGTCCGGCCGTGGAGATTCACGCCCTGCGCAAGAAGCCACGCCACCGCCTCGGCCCTCCCCTCGCGGGCGGCGAGGCTCAGCGGCGTCATCTCCCACGAGTCCTCGGCCTCGAGCGAGGCCCCGTGCGCGTGCAGCAGCCGGAGCGCCTCCACGCACCCCGCCTCGGCCGCGGCCGTCACCGGGTAGACCCGGAGCAGGTGCGGCTCCCCCACCTGCCACCCCACGAGCCCGCGCACCGGCTCCGAGGCCGAAGCCCCGGCCGCGAGGAGCCTCTGCAGCTCCGCGACGTCGCACGCCCGCGCCGCCTCCACGACCTCGCGCCGGCTCGGCCCGCCCAGCACGCTCGCCGCCACCAGCGCGGCGGCGACGATCGCGGCGAGCAGAACGAGCACGATCCGAAGCCTGCGCACCTGTTTGACTCCCATCCGGACCGGCGCCGCACCCGCCGCTGCCAGCCGGCGTTGAACGCCCAGGATACCTGCCGGGCGTCGTCCGTGTGCTCCGATCGTTCGCGTCCGGGAACGGACTGCGCGACCCAGGCGTGCGCAGCACCGCCGACCATTGCGGATTCTCGCGAAGCCCTTGGCCCGGAAGCGCCGTCCGCGCCCGGCTGTATGCTGGGCCGCCCCGCTCGGAACACCACAGGACACCGGGAATCGCTTCTCCGGGAGGAGGCCCAGGTTGAGAGGGAAAGGAAGGGCATCCGAGCCGCTGCGGCTGTGCCGGACGCCAACCGCCGGAAGGCTGATGCGGCGCCTCGCGGAGGTGGATCCGCGGTGCGCCCGAGAAATCGACACGCTCCTGGAAGACTTCCGCCACCGGCGCATCGCCGGCGTGCGACTCCGCGTGCTCGCGACCTCCAGCGACGAACTCGTGCGAAAGGTCGGACGCAACCTCCTGGCGCTCGGTCTGTCGGAGGACGCCGCGGTTCTCGTCCGGGAAATCCGCGGCCCGATGAAAGCGTCGCGGGACGTCGCGTTCGTCTGCTACGAGCCCCTGAAGGCGCACCCGCAGTACGACGCGGCCGTTCTGCTCGCCGGCCTGCTCCTCCGGGGCCGGGATCTCCTGCGGCTCCGAACGGACAGGCCTTGATCGCCTCCTCCGACCGGCTACATCGGCTCCAGAGCGCCCGCCTCGAACTCGGCGGCCGACGCCTTCAGCATCCGCTGGAACTCGGGATCCTCCAACGCCTCGGCGAGCTCCGCCAGCCCGTCCATCGGCACGACGACGGCCAGGCGTCCGCTCGGCAGGCGCACCTCGCGGGCCTCGTTGGACTCGCAGATCGCCTCCAGTTCGCGGATGGCATCGACGCCGTCAAGATCGAGGGGTGCGGGCATGGTGGGCCTCCTTCGGATCCGCGGTACAGTCTCCCACAGACGTTGACGGCCGAGGACGGCGCTTGACAACCGACGAGCCAAAGAATCTTTCGGCATCGCACGGCGGCCCGCCGAGGAACGCGTCGCCCGATCACCCGGTTCCCGGACCCGACGCGTCACGGGAGGGGCTAGCGGGTGTGGACTGGGAAACGCTGCGTCGGACGCTGCGGCTCGAAGGCGTGTCGGACGACGCCATCGCCGGCGCGGCGCTCCGGCTGCTGCAGCGCCGGGCGGGCCCGCCCGTCGAGAACCTCGCCGGCTACCTGCGCGTCGCCGCACGCCGGGCGGAGGCCGACCTGCACCGCGTGGAGCGCCGGCAGCGGCAGGCCACCGCCGAGATCGGTTCGTCTCGCGAGCCCGATCCGGAGCAGACGCCAGACCGGATCGCCGCGCTCGGCGAGGAACGCGTGCGGATGCTGCGCGCGCTCGCCGAACGCTTGACGCCCGAAGAAGCGTGGCTCGTCACGCAGCACTACCACCGCCGGAAGACCATCCGGAATCTCGCCGCGGAGATCGGGCTCTCGCCCGAAGGGGCGCGCAAACGCCTGCTCGCGGCCCTGGAGAAGCTGCGCCGAACCCTGGCGCAGGACTCCCCCGGCGGTCGCCCGCTCGACTGACCGCGCTCAGCCCCGCCGCTCGCTCGGCTGCGGCTCCTCGGCCGGCGGGTACGCCAGCGCCTCCACCTCCGCCAACGCCCGGTCCACGTCGTCCACGGCGATGAGCAGGCTCTGCGGCGTGCCGTTCACCCGCGGGGCCATGTAGACGTGGCGGATGTTCACCCGCGCCTGGGCCAGCCGGGCCGCGATCTCGCGAAGGGCGCTCGGGCGCCCCTCGGCGTTCACCTGCAGGATCGGGTTCTCGACGAACGTGCCGGCGCCCGTCTCGGCGATCTGCTCGAGCAGGCGGCGCAGGGCCTCCACCGGCGAGCCCACGAGGCGGATCAGCCCGCGGTCCTGGTGCTCGTTCACGCTGACGGCGTGGATCTCGACGTTCGCCGCGGCCGCGGCCTCGAGCAGCCCGGCGAGCTGCCCCGGAGTCTGCTCGATGACGATGGTGAACTCGGTCTGACGAGACGGCTTCATCGGGCCCCGATCACGAAGGACCCCGGCCGGCGCGGCGGGCTGAGATCGTAGGCGGGAGTCCGTGCGCACGGCCGGGGACGCCGGCGATTTTGCGGCTTCCGTTCGGGCCCGCGCCCCCCTCAGCCCCCCGCCCCCGCCGGCGCCGCCAGACGCTCGGCGATCAGCCGCCCCGCCTCCTGCGCCTGCACGCGGATCTCCGGAACGGCCGTGGTCTCCCACAGCGTCCCGCGGCGCAGCGGGCCGATCGCGAGCAGCCCGGGCCAGGCCCGCCCCGCCGGATCCAGGGCCCGCCCCTCGGCGTCCACGCGCAGCCCCAGCCCGAGCGGGTCGAGCGCCACCAGCCCGTCGCGCACGGCGTGGGCGAGCAACGCCTGGTCCGGGGAGGCGATGTCCAGCCGCGGGCCGGTGCAGTTCACGACGACGTCCGCCTCGACCGCGAGCGGCGTTCCTCCCCCGCGCGGCTCCAGAGAGAGACGGAGGGGTTCGGCGGCGCCCACCGCCGATGCTTCCAGCCCGATCCGCCGCACGGCGAGCGGACGCAGCGTCCCGGAGGCGAGCATGGCGTCGATCCGCTCCCCGATGCTCGGGGCGCAGCGGTGGCGATGCACGTCCCACCACGCCGCCAGACGGTCGATCACCCGCCGCTTCTCCCGCTCCGGGAGGGCCACCCAGGCCTCGTTCGTGACCGGGCGCGTCGCGTCGATCACGGCCCGCCAGTCGCCGCAGTCGGCGATCGCCCGCCGGATCGCCCGGAGCAGGCCGAGGGCGGTGGTCTCCTCCAGCACCACGGCCGGCCAGGCGACCGGGGCGCTCGCCGCTCCGCCGCCGCCCCCGTGGTACCGGGGGAGCAGCCCGCGCCGCGAGACCGCGAGGACCGGGCGCTCCGGGCCGGCGAGCCCACGGTCCTCGAGCGCCATCGCCACGTCGAGCATCGTCAGCCCGGTGCCGACCACGACCACGCGGGCGCCGGGGCGCAGGCGCTCGAGCCACGCGGAACCGTCGGCCCACGGATCCCGCACGAAGCGCGGGTCCTCCGGAGCGAGGGCGTCGAACGGGCGCGGCACGGCCGGGGGCGGGTTGCCCGTCGCGAGCACCGCCGTCCCCCCCGAGAGACGGCGCCCGTCGGCGAGTTCGACGGTCCAGGCGTCGCCGGCGCGGGCGAGGCGCACGGCCTCGCCGCGCTCCACCGTCACCGCGCCGGAGCGTTCGGCCTCGCCCAGCAGGTCGCGGAGGTAGAGCCCGAAGTCCGAGCGCCGGGCGAAGGCGGCGGCCGAGGCGTCCGGCTCGCGCTCGCGGAGCCAATCGACGAAGTGCGTCGGCTCGTCGGGCAGGGCGGACATCTTCCCGGCCGGGACGTTGAGCAGGTGCGACGGGCAGGCCGTGCCGTAGGCGACGCCGAGCCCGGCGCGGGGCCCGCGCTCGATGAGCACGACGCCGCGGACGCCGGCGCGGGCGAGATGCACGGCCGTGAGCGTGCCGCTGAAGCCGCCGCCCACGATCAGGACCGAGGCACGGATCGGGTTGTCCGGGGATGGAACGCCGAGGGGCTTCACGCGGCGGGCCCGAGCACGCCGGCCGGGAGAAGCGGCGGCGAGTAGAGGTGGAGGGTGATCAGCGGCTCGGGGGCGGTCTCGTCGCACCCCATGCGGTGGAAAGCGCCGTGCTCGGCGAGCATGACGTTCCCCACGAAGTAGCGGAAGGTCGGGCCTTCTTTCCAGTAGCCGGGGGCTCCGGGGTCGCCGACGCCGGGGCGGTAGAGCGTCTCCGTGGCGGTCCCGGCGATGATGCGGGCGCCGCACTCGCTCACGCCGTGGTCATGGATCGGGCTGAACTGCCCCGGCCGCCAGGCGATGAGGATCGCCTCGTAGCGATCGTTGCGGCGGATGACGGTGCGGACGTAGACGTCGTCGAACTGGCAGAGCGGATGGGCCTCCTCGGGCGAGAGATCGATATCCCGCAGCAGGGG
The DNA here is from genome assembly GCA_964389385.1 of uncultured Phycisphaeraceae bacterium. Lineage (GTDB taxonomy): Bacteria > Planctomycetota > Phycisphaerae > Phycisphaerales > UBA1924 > CAYMFP01. The sequence goes on from CAYMFP010000204.1 coordinate 5,636, forward strand.
GCCGGCGTTCGAGCAATCCAGCGGCTCCTGGATCGACTCCACCGCGTCGAAGAAGGCGAGCAGCCCGGGGGGCAGGGGCGTCGTCTCGGGCAGACATCGCGTACGCGGCTTGGAACAGATGAGCAGGGCCATGCGTCTCGTCGCTCC
>CAYMFP010000205.1:0-5753 GCA_964389385.1 uncultured Phycisphaeraceae bacterium
TGGGGGGGGTGGGGCGTGCGCCTGCGAGGAACAAGGCAAGGAAAAGGGCTCCGGCTGCTGCGGCGGTCATTGACCCGTGCCACCCCCGGCGAGAAGCCGCGGCCCACGAACGAAAGCCACGATGCCGAGCCCCTTCGCCAGAGGCCCGTTCCTCACCCTTGCGGCCCTCGCATGCACGCTCATGCTGAGCGCCTGCGACCGCACACCCACCGCCCAGCCCGGCGCCCTGGTCCGGAACGCCGCCCAGATCTACCTGCCTCCCGTCGATCGCGCCTTCACCGTCGAACGTCGGAAGGGCGGTTTCCTTTGGATCGGCGAGCCAGGCGGCGGCGGGTCCTCGATGACCGCGTACGGCGAGCACCCGCCCGCCTCTCTCCCACTCGACACCCCCTGGGTTCTCTTTGCCGAGCCGGAGACCGTCGCCGGGCCGCATGAGACGCCCGTCGTTCGGGTCTGGATCTTCGACGCCGCGTTCCAGGACGTCGTGCTGATGGCCATGTACAGCCGCGACGGGCAGCAGAACGACTCGCTCGGAACCTTCGGACTCGACGCGATGGAATCTCTGAACGCGCCGACCGAGTTCCGCGACGCGGTCCGGGCGCTGCGGGCCGAGCCGGACATCAGCAGTCAGCAAGGCAAGAAGTAGATGGACCGACTGTTCGACGAGCGCCGGTACCTCATCCCCTTCCGCGCGAGCCTGCTCCCGCAGATCTTCACCGACACGCTCGTCATCGGCGGCGGCGTCGCCGGCCTCCGCGCCGCCGTCGCCGCCACCGAGCACGGCGCCGAGTGCATCGTCCTGAACAAGGACGAGTTCCGCCTCACGAACACCGCCTGGGCCCAGGGCGGCATCGCCGCCGTCATGCGCGAGGACGACTCCACCTCCGCCCACGCCGAGGACACCCTCGCCGCCGGCGCCGGGCTCTGCGACGAGGCCGCCGTCCGCGCCGTCGTCGAGCAGGGCCCCGCCCGCGTCCGCGAACTCGTCGGCTGGGGCATGGCCTTCGACCGCGACGCCTCGGGCCAACTCCACGTCGGACGCGAGGGCGGCCACTCCACCTTCCGCGTCTACCACTCCGGCGGCGACGCCACCGGCGCCGAACTCCAGCGCGTCCTCCTCGAAAAGGCCCGCCAACGCCCGCAGATCCGCGTCTTCGAGCACTGCTTCGCCCTCGACCTCATCACCCCCACCCCAGAGCCCGGCAGCCCCGTCCTCGGCGCCATCACCCACCACCCCCGCCACGGCCTCCAGATGATCTGGGCCAAGACCACCATCCTCGCCTCCGGCGGCGCGGGGCAGGTCTTCCGCGAAACCACCAACCCCAAGCCCGCAACCGCCGACGGCCTCGCCATGGCCTACCGCGCCGGCGCCACCCTCGCCGACATGGCCTTCGTCCAGTTCCACCCCACCACCCTCTACCTCGCCGGCGCCCCGCGCGCCCTCATCTCCGAGGCCGTCCGCGGCGAGGGCGCCCACCTCCTCGACGCCGCCGGCCGCCGATTCATGCTCGACGTCCACCCGATGGCCGAGCTCGCCCCGCGCGACGTCGTCGCCATCGGCATCGTCCGCCAGCTCGCCCGCCAGGGCGGCCTCCCCGTCACCCTCGACTGCCGCCACATGCCCGCCTTCGCCGAACGCTTCCCCGGCATCACCCGCATGCTCGAGAAGTACGGCCTGGACCCCGCCCGCGACCTCATCCCCGTCCACCCCGCCGCCCACTACATGATCGGCGGCGTCCGCACCAACCTCGACACCACCACCGACGTCCCCAACCTCCTCGCCGTCGGCGAGGCGAGCTGCACCGGCCTCCACGGCGCCAACCGCCTCGCCAGCAACTCCCTCCTCGAGGGCCTCGTCTTCGGGGAGGCCGCCGGACGCCTCGCTGCCCAGGTCGCCAGGCAGCGCCCAGCCCCAGGGCCCGTCCCCGTCGTCAGCGACATCCGCCCCAGCGAGCACGGCGAGCTCGACCTCGCCGACGTCCGCAGCAGCCTCCGCAGCGCCATGTGGCGCAACGTCGGCCTCGAACGCGCCGGGCCCCGCCTCGTCGACGCCGGGCACATGATCGACTTCTGGGCCAAGTACACCCTCGACAAGATCTTCGACGACGTCTCCGGCTGGGAGACCCAGAACATGCTCCTCGTCGGCGCCCTCGTCGCACGCAGCGCCCTCTGGCGCGAGGAAAGCCGCGGCTGCCACCGCCGCACCGAGTCCGACGCCCCCTCCGACGCCTTCCGCCTCCACGACCTCCTCCGCCGCGGCGAGCCCGAGCCGCGCACCCAGCCCGTCGACGCCCCCGGCTCGCGCCCCGCCGCCTCCCGCGGCCGGCGCGGGGAGGCCGTCGCGTGACCCCCCGACGCGCCGCGCCCCTTCTCGCCGCCCTCGCCGCCGCCGCGGCCGCCGGCTGCGTCGAGGAGCGCGTCGTCCACCGCCGCCCCCCCATGGCCGGACTCCAGGGCGCCAAGGTCGGCGGCGTCGTCACCTCCGATCCCAACTACTTCCGACCGCCCGAACTCTCCCTTCCCCACGAGGGCATCATCCGCGTCACCGACCCCGACACCGGCGAGGTCACCCTCTACGCCAAGAGCGGCCGCCACCTCTTCAGCCACATCCTCGCCACCCTCGAGGCCGACGAACGCGACCTCTTCCGCGACCAGGTCCTCAGCGAGCAGACCCGCCAGCAGTTCTACGAGGTCGGCAGGAGCCCCGACGAGGCCTTCGACATGCTCCTCCCCGACCTCCACCAGATCCGCGCCACCCTCTCCCGCATGCCCGCCGGCGAACTCTCCCCGCAGGTGACGACGACCAAGGTCGGCCGCAACCGCTTCCGCCTCGTCCTCCCGCGCAGCCAGTGGCAGGGCCTGACCTACGTCGGCGTCGAGATGGTCTTCGAGCGGTCGAATTACCGGCTGGGGTGGTTCGTGCGGCCGTCGGACGTCTGAAACGGTTCTCTCTCCGGTCAGATGCCGTCCCCGGGTCGGACCGCGCCCCGTAGTACCGACGCTCCTGCGCTCCGCCTCTTCTAATCCTCCGCCAGTGTGGGCTCAAGGGCGCACCCTCACCGGCGCCTGCGGAGCAGCGCGACGGGGAGCACGGCCCCGACCAACGCCGTGCCCGGCGACGGGACGGCCATCTGGTTCAGCGTGATCTCCAGCCCCGAATACCCGCTGAGCCCTCCGGCCTCGAGCACGGTCACCGCGTCCGGGTGATGCTCCTGGAGGTGGGTGGTCACGCAGAGCACCGAGAAATTCCAGTGCAGCGTGAAAGCGCCGTTCGGCATCAGGACGTACGGGTCGAGGGTCGCGCTCCCGTCGAAGACGAGGTAGCCGTTCCCGTCGAGCTTGGCCTCCAAACGCCGGTTGAACATGAAATCGCCGAGCGCGTCCGTGTTCATTTGGTTGACGTCGAACCCGCCGGTCTCGTACCCGATGAGCTGGGCGATCACGTACGTCTCGACCCCGACGGGGCCGTCCGGGCCGCCGGCGTTGACGACCTTGAAGTTCGCCGAGATCCGCGGCGTGATCTGCATGGGCCAGAAGCTCGATTCGAACTGCTGCCAGCCCCCCGCGACGATGTCCATGGACGCCGAGCCGTCCGGTTGGATCGCCAGACTGCCGTCGCCGGTGAGGCGGAGGGTCGTGACCCCGGCGGCCGTGGAACTGCCGGCGGCGAAAGCGCCGCCGGGGAACTCGGTGAACAATTCGGTGTCGCCGTAGAGGTGCGTCACCGCCCCGGTGGTGGGCGTGAGCTGGGCGGCCGCCGGAGCAACCGCGAGCACGAGCGGGGCGGACGATGCGAAACCAGCGGCGAGACGGCTGCGGAGCATGGATCTCTCCTCCATTGGGGTGTGCGGCGACGCGCGAGCGGGCATGACGCCGTCCGAACACGCGGGAACGACGCCCGCGGCACGCCACGCCCGGCGCTCGCAGTGCAAGAAAAATCACCCCGGCGTCCCCGTCCCCGGCGTCACCCGTGTGTTCAGAACGCACCGCGGGCCAGGACGCGATCGGCGGGCCGCCCGTCGCCCGCCGGGCGGCTTCGCGGGGAGAGCCTCGGGTCTTTGCCGTTCTTTCTCGGCAAGCGCCCCGCCCACGGGCCGCGGATGGCCGCGGTATGCCGGAGAAGCCCCCCGGCCGGGAGGAGCGGGGGCCCGCCGCCCCCCGAAGAAGGCCGCGCCCGGGCTCTCGGCCTGGGCGCGACAATGCTCGTCAGTCCCCGATCACATACCCCGTCTCCGCCAGCGTCCGCCCCACCTTCGTCCGCCACTCCTCGTACCCCGCCCGCCCCATGAGGCCGAACGTCGCCTTCTTCCCCGTCTCCACGGCCGGCTGGTCGTACGCGTCGATCCCCAGCATCCGACCCGCGTACGCCGTCACCACCTCGAAGAGCTGGATGAACTCCCCGACGTGGTGCGCATCCACCCGCGGGAACCGGATCGTGAAGTTCGGCCGCTCGCTCTCCACGAGCGCGTACTCCGTCGCCCGCTTCTCCGCGTTCAGCAGCCGCCCCATCGTCTTCCCCTCGAGGTACGCGATCGCCTCGACCCCCAGCCCCTCCGGGATCTTCACCACCGGCGCCAGCGGATCCCCCGCCCCCTCCCCGTCGAACGCCTCCACCTCCACCAGCCCGAACACCTTGTCGTTCGGCCCCTCCCGGTACAGCTGCACCTGGCTGTGCTGGTCCGTCGCCCCCAGCGCCTTGATCGGCGTGAACCCCGCGTGCACCGTCTCCCCGGCCAGGTTCTTCTCCTTGCCCAGGCTCTCCGCCCAGAGCTGCCGGAACCAGTCCGCCAGCAGGTACAGCCCGTTGCTGTACGGCATCAGCACGTGGTTCGGCTTCTTCTCCGCCACGCCCCGCCCCAGCCCCATCTCCACCAGCAGCGTCGCCAGCGTCGCCGCCGGGTTCCGGCCCAGCTCCGCCCGCGAGCACCGCTCGTCCATCGCCGCCGCTCCGTCCAGCAGCGCGTCGATGTCGATCCCGCACATCTCCGCGCTGAACAGCCCCACCGGGCTCAGCACGCTGAACCGCCCGCCCACCCCCTCCGGCACCGGCAGCGTCGCGTACCCCGCCTCGTCGCAGATCTTCCGCATCGTCCCCTTCTCGGGGTCCGTCACCGCGACCACGTGGTCCGCGTGCCCCCGCCCGACGTGCCGGTTCAGCAGGTCGCGCACGATCATGAACTGCGCCGCCGTCTCCGCCGTCTCCCCCGACTTGCTCACCACGTTGAACAGCGTCTTCGACGGGTCGCACACCCGCATCACCGCCTCGAAGTACGCCGGGTCCACGTTGTCCAGCACGAAGATCCGCGGCCCCGGCCGCCCACCCGCCCGCGTCTCCGCCGGCAGCAGGTTGTACGTCGCCGGGTTGAGCGCCGCCTGCAGCGCGATGTTCCCCAGCGCCGACCCCCCGATCCCCAGCACCACCAGGTTCTCGAACCGTCCCCGACGCTCCGCCGCGATCCGCTTCACCTCCCGCACGTGCCCCTCGCGGAACGCCCCGAACGGCAGCTCGCGCCACCGCTCCCACCCCGTCCCGCGCGTGCGCGCCAGATCCTGCGTGATCTCCCCCGCCCGCCGGGCGAGATCCCCCGTGGAACCCAGGAGCGCGGCGTCCAGCCCGTGCCGCCCCACGCGCTCGGAGAGACAGTTCGCGTAGTCGAGAGTGAGCATGGCCGGAGGATACTCGCCGCACCCCATCCCCGCACCCCCCGGGCCGTTCTCCGACCGGCAGGCGCCGCGCTACTCCGCATCCCCCG
>CAYMFP010000206.1:0-5749 GCA_964389385.1 uncultured Phycisphaeraceae bacterium
ACGCTGCGGGCGGTGTCGCGGACCATCTCGGGCTCGTCGGGGGCGTTTGCGATCTCCTCGATGCGCCGGCGGAGTTCGGGCAGATCCTCGCCCCGGGCGAGCTGGTTGCCGGCGACGATGAGGGCGTTGCGTTTCATCATGTCGAGCGTGGCTCGCTTCATGGCGGAGGCGGTGAAGGCCTCGCGGCGGTCGTCCTCGTTCCAGCCGAGGACGTTCAGGAGATCGAAGCTGTCGGGAGGATCGCGGCGCGGGGCGTACTGCTCGTGCGGGGGCGGGGAGTGCCGCGCGGTCCAGGCGGGGTCCCGCGGGGCGTTGTAGGGGCAGACCTGCTGGCAGACATCGCAGCCGTAGAGCCAGTCGCCGATGGGGGCGTGGAACTCGGGATCGATGGGCGGGCGGCGTTCGATCGTGAGGTAGGAGATGCAGCGGCGGGCGTCGACGGAGTAGGGGGTGATGGCGCCCGTCGGGCAGGCGTCGATGCAGCGGGTGCAGCCCCCGCAGTGGTCGGCGACGGGCCGTTGCTCGGGGGGCGGCTCGAGTTCGAGCGTGGTGAGGACGCCGCCGAGGAGCCAGTAGGAGCCGATCCTCGGATGGATGAGCAGCGTGTTCTTGCCGATCCAGCCGAGCCCGGCCCGGGCGGCGAGGGGGCGCTCGGGGACCGGGGCGGTGTCGACGAAAGCGCGGAACCGGGCGTCGGGGAACTCGGCCTGCAGAGCGTCCGCCAGGGCGTGGAGGCGTTTCTTGACGAGCTTGTGGTAGTCGCGCCCGCGGGCGTAGCGGGCGACGCGTCCGCGGCCGGGCGGCAGCGGCGGGTCCTGGTTGCCCGCGCGGTCGGCGTAAAGGTCGGCGACCATGATCGCCGAGCGGGCCCCGGGCAGGATCTGCACGGGGTCAACGCGGAGTTCAGCGTGCTCGGCGAGGTAGCCCATGGAGCCGTGCTTGCCCGCGGCGAGCCAGTCGCGGAGGAACTCGGCCCGTTCGAGAGGATCGAGGGCGCAGACGCCGGCCGCGGCGAAGCCCTGGGACTTCGCGAGGTCGACGGCGTGTTGCGCAGGATCAAGCGGCATGGTGGCACGAATCAGTTCTGCTGATTCGTGGCGGCGGCCGGTGGCGTTCGCGAGGCTCGGCGCATCGGACGAATCGGACGCCGCCACGATTGAAGCCGCGGCGGCTTCAATCGTGCCACCGGGCTAACGCACGTCGGGGCGGTTGGCGGCGCGGGAGGTGAGCGGGCGGCGATCGGGCTGGAGGTGGGCCGAGGAGCTGGCGGGGCGGCGGGCGAGGCCTTCCTTCACCCAGCCGTAGAAACGCTCGGCGGAGGGGATGAGCACGTCCTCGGCCGGGGCGAGATCGGGGAGCCAGAGGCGGTCCCACTCGACGGTGCACCAGCCGCGGAAGTTCGAGGCCGCGAGGTCACGGACGATCTCGGCGACCGGCACGTCGCCGTCGCCGATCGGGACGGGGCGTCCGGCGTGGAAGTCCTTGAGCTTGACGACGGCGAGGTCGCCGCCGAGGAGAGCGATGCCCTCCAGGGGATCCTCGCCGGCGGCGGCGGCGACGGCCGGGGAGTAAGCGAAGGTGAGGAGGGGGTTGCGGAGGCGGGACTCGATCTCGGCGAGGTCCTCGGCCGTGGGGAAGGAGCCGCCGTTCTCAAGGAGGATCCGCACCCCGGTGTGCCGCGCGGTGCGGCAGGCGAGGTCGAGGCGTTCGAGGATGCGGCGCAGGCCCTGGCTGCGGTTCTCGCGTTCCTGGAGTTCGAAGGGGAAGACGCGGAGGTAGGGGCACTGGAGCTGGGCGGCGACGCGGACGAGGCTGCGGGTCGCCTTGACGGGGGCTTCGAAGTCCCCGAAGACGCGCCCGAGGACCGGGGGGAAGACCGGGGCGTCGTAGCGGATGGAGGAGGCGAGGACGGCGATGTCCACGCCCGCTTGCTCGAAGAGGTATCGGACCTTGCCGGGGCCCGTGAGGCAGGGATCGGGGGTGAACTCGGCCGAACCGTGCCCGAAGGTGCGGAGTTCGACGCCGAGGTAGCCGGAGCGTGCGGCGAGGTCGGCGACCTGCTCGAGGGTCCAATCGGGGCAGGCGACGGTGCTGAAGGCGGGCTTCATCGGGCGTGTGGCTCCGGTCGGCCCGGTCCCCGAAGCGGGGCCCGGGCGGCGGTCTGACTCCGGGATCGGCATGGTAGTCCGCAGACGGCGCGGGGAGACGCGATCGCGGGTCGTGTCATGCCCGGCGGGAACGCGCATTTCGACGGGCGCAGGCGGGTCAGGGGGCCTCCGGGCGGGAGCGGACAGCCGGGCAGCGTTCGGGCGCCGCCCCGAGATGCGCCTTGCTGCGCCGGCGCGGCGAGGTATTCTGACGCGCGCCGGACGCCCCAGGAACCGGGGCGTGCGCCGCCCCTGCGAGGCGAGAGGAGACGGGATGCATCTGGAATGGGCGACGGCCGCCGCGGCCGCGGTGTGTGCGGGTCTCGCGACGGCGGCTCCGGTGGGGATCGCGGCTCCCGCCCCGCAGGAGTCGGGGTGGGTCGTGGTGAAGTTCCGCGACGGGCTCGGGTTCACGGCCCGGGAGGGGCGGCTGGTGGTCCCGCAGGGCGTGGACGCGTCCCGCCGGTCGGCGGTGGCGCAGGCGGTGCCGGCCGCGGCGGAGTGGCGGCGTTCGGGCCGGCTGTCGGACGAGCGGATCCGGGAGCTGACGGAGCGGGCCGAGCAACGGCTGGGCAAGGACCTGCCGGACCTGACGCAGGTGCTGCGGGTGCGGGTTCCCGAGGGGGTCCCGCGGGCGGAGTTCGTGGACCGGCTGCTCGGGCTGGAGGAGGTGGAGTCGGCGCTGCCCGCGCCGGTCCCGACGCTGCCGGCGCCTGGGAACTTCGAGGAGTACCAGCTCTACGCGGGCCCTGCGCCGCAGGGCGTGGGCGTGTGGCCGCTGCACGACGTGCCGGGCGGGCGGGGCGAGCACGTCCGCGTGCTGGACATCGAGTTCACGGTGGAGCCGCACAACGACCTGCCGCCGATCACGGTGGTGGGCGGGCCGTGGGTGGACCCGTCCCCGCCCGGGTGGCACGGGACGGCGGTGATCGGGGTGATGGGGTCGCTGGACGACGGGATCGGGACGACGGGGGGCGTGCCGGACGCGGAGTACCTGTTCATCGGGACGTACAACGGGTCCTGGTACGACATCGAGGGGGCGATCCTGCTGGCGGCGGACACGCTGGAGGCGGGGGACGTCGTGCTGATCGAGCAGCAGATCGGCGGGCCGCGGACGACGGGGAACGGGCAGGAGGGGTACGTCTCGGTGAGCTGGTGGCCGTGGGCGTTCGTGGCGATCGAGATCGCGGTGGGGAACGGGATCTGCGTGGTGGAGGCGGCGGGGAACGGGTCACAGAACCTGTCGCACCCGGCGTACACGACGGGGAACTGGGGGCACCACCCGTACGTGCCGGAGAACGACCACCTCGGGATCACGGTGGGCGCGAGCGGATCGGCGTGGGACCGGGACCGGATCCGCGCCTCCTTCAGCAACTACGGGCCGACGGTGGACCTGCACGGCTGGGGGTGGGACGTGCTGGCGCCCGGGTATGGGGACGCGTACTCGGAGCCGGGCTGGCGGTACACGTGGTTCAGCGGGACGAGTTCGGCGACGCCGGTGGTGGCGAACGCCGTGGCGGCGATCCAGTCGATCCACAAGGCGGTGCGCGGCGTGCCGATGGATCCGGTGGAGCTGCGGGACGTGCTGATCGCGACCGGCTCGCCGCAACTGAGCGAGAACGGGCAGCACATCGGCCCGCGCCCGGACGCCGAGGCGGCGCTGTGGGCGATCTTCGGCGCCGAAGACTGCGACGGGAACGGGCGGCCGGACGAGATCGACTTCGCGGCCGGGGGGGACGCGAACGGCAACGGAACGCTCGACGCGTGCGAGCCGCCGTGCCCGGCGGATTTCGACGGGAGCGGGACGGCCGACATCGGCGACCTGCTGGCGTTCCTGGGGGCGTTCCGGCTGGGGCGGGGCGACTTCGACGGGAACGGATCGTCGGACGTGAACGACCTGCTGGCGTTCCTGGGAGCGTTCCGCGCGGGGTGCTGAGAGCGGAGCCGGCTCGCCCGGGTCGGCCGGCGGGCCTCGCCGCTCTCGACGGGCGGTTTCCGGCCGCGTCCGACGATCTCGGCGGGTCGCCGGGACCGCCGGTGCGTCGGGCCCCGCGGCCGGCCGTAGGATGCCTCATGACGCAGCGCGAGCTCGAGCCGGGGGTGGTCACGGACCTCGCCGACCGGATGACCTACAGCGGGTATCTTCGGCTGGACAAGATCCTGAGCGCCCAGGAGCCGCTGAGCAACCCGCCGCACCACGACGAGCTGCTGTTCATCATCCAGCACCAGACGACGGAGCTGTGGTTCAAGCTCGTGGTGCACGAGCTGCGGGCGGCGCTGCGGCTGGTGCGGGAGGACCGGCTGGCGGAGACGTTCAAGATCCTCGCGCGGGTGAAGCAGATCCAGGACCAGCTCTACAACCAGTGGGGCGTGCTGACGACGCTGACGCCGAGCGAGTACTCGCAGTTCCGGGGCGTGCTCGGGACGAGCAGCGGGTTCCAGAGCGTGCAGTACCGGATGGTCGAGTTCATGCTCGGGAACAAGGACGCGGCGATGGTGCGGTTCCACCGCCACGACCCCGAGGCCGAGCGGACGCTCGACGAGCTGCTGCGGGCGCCGAGCCTGTACGACGAGTTCCTCAGGCACCTGGCGCGGCGGGGGCTGCCGGTGCCGCCGGAGGTGCTGTCGCGCGACGTGACGCTGCCGCACAAGGCGCACCCGGGCGTGACCGAGGTGTTCCGGATGATCTACGCCGAGCCGGAGAAGCACTGGGAGGCGTACGAGATGTGCGAGAAGCTCGTCGACGTCGAGGAGCACTTCAGCCTGTGGCGGTTCCGGCACGTGAAGGTGGTGCAGCGGGTGATCGGGTACAAGACGGGGACGGGGGGCTCCTCGGGCGTGCCGTTCCTGAAGAAGATGGTGGAGCACACCTTCTTCCCCGAGCTGTGGGACGTGCGGACGGCGCTGTAGGCCGCGGGATGCGGAATGCCCGGTGGGAGGCGGAATGGAGCGGAACTTCGTCGGTCAGGCGGCCAGGGCACTCGGGTGTGGGGGCTTGGTGGCCATTGTCGTGCTCGCGGCGCGAGAGTGTTCGCTGCAAAGCACGATCGGGGCGATCAACGACGCGGGCGGGACCGTGAGTGTGCAGGTGAGCTATCCTGGCTCTGGCAGCGGGGATGTCGACCTGCACGTGCCCCCTCACGCCGCTCCTTCGGACGAGGTGGTGGCCGAGCAGATCCGCAGGGTGGCGCGGCTGGGGCGACGGGCGACGTCGTTGAGGCTCGACGGGACGGAGGCGGGGCCGAAGGCGCTGGCGGCCCTGGCGGACGCGTCGAACCTGGAGGAATTGCACGTGACGTCGACGCCGTACGGTCGGCTCGAGATCGCGCTGATCGCGGGTCGGATGCCGTGGTTGCGGCGCCTGTACGTCACGGACGGGCTGCTCACTGAAGACGAGCGCCGGCGGCTGGAGGCCGCGTCGCCGGGGCTCAGGGTGCTCGAGGCGTCTCCCCGGCCGCGCGCGGTTGCGCCGTAGGATTGGAGCATGACCACGACCGCCTCGTCAGCGGCTGCGACTTCACTCTCCGATCCCTTGGCGGTGCGGTTGCCGGATCCGCTGACGGAAGCGGCGCTGGCGGAGCACGTCTTCCCGCTGTTTTCTC
>CAYMFP010000207.1:0-5632 GCA_964389385.1 uncultured Phycisphaeraceae bacterium
CCCGCGGCGGGGACGGGAAATCGGCCGTCCGGCCGGGCCGGACTTCGCGACCGTTCCCCTCCCGCCCGCCGAGCGCCGTACGATCCGTCCGAACCACCTCGGGAGCCCGTGCTCCTTCCGTTCCCAGCCACCGTGGATCTCCTCGTTTTGAGCACCGCCCAGACCAGCGACCGCAGCACCGTGCACCGGCGCCTGATGCTTTCCGGGCCGGAGTGCGTCCCGGTGGAGGCCGACGTCATCGAGAGCGGCACGGGCCGCCCGGTCGTCTTCCTGCACGGGCTCGTCGGGCTCAACGAGCACTGGGAGGGCGTCGTCCGGCAGGTCGAGCACCGCTGCCGGTGCGTGATGCTCGAGCTGCCGCTGCTCGACCTCGAGGGCGACGACTGCTCCATCGACGGCGTGACGCGCCTGACGACGGACTTCCTGGCGAACCACTTCGACCCGGGCGCCGGCCCGTGGGGGCGCGGGGTCGTCCTCGTCGGCAACTCCTTCGGGGGGCACGTGGCGCTCCGCATCGCGCTGGAGAGCCCGGAACTCGTCGACGCGCTGGTGCTCGCCGGCTCCAGCGGGCTGATCGAGAAGACGTTCGTCCGCGGCGCCCCCGTCCGCCCCAGCCGGGACTGGATCGAGGAGAAGATCGGCGAACTCTTCCACGACAAGTCGAAGATGGCGCCCGGCGACGTCGACCGCGCCCACAAGGTCCTCAGCAGCCGCAAGGGCGCCCGGGCGATGGTCCGCCTCAGCAAGACGGCCCGGCGCAACAACCTCGGCGTCCAGATCCGCGGCATCACCCAGCCGACCCTGCTCATCTGGGGGCGGGAGGACGTCGTGACGCCCCCCTCGGCCGCGGAGGGCTTCGCCGAGCTGCTGCCGAACTCCGAACTCGTCTGGCTCGACGAGTGCGGGCACGCCCCGATGCTCGAGCGGCCGGACGAGTTCACCGAGGCGCTGCTCCGCTTCCTCGACCGGCTCGACGCCGCCGCGGAGCCGGACGCGGAGAGCCCGCCGGCATGAGCGCGCAGGCCCCCCGCGTGCGCTGGGGCGAGCGTTCGCCCCGCCCGCCGGTGCGCTGGACCGGGCTCGTCGGCGCCGGGCTGCACGCCCGCGTGGCCCGGATCGCCCGGTCGCTCGCCGACCGGGACTACTGGCGCCGCCAGACGCACCGCGTGCAGGCGGCCCAGCTCCGCGGGCTGCTGAACAAGGCCAGGGACACCGAGATCGGGCGCGAATGCGGCTTCGCGGGCGTCGCGGCGATCGGCGACGACCGGGAGATGCTCGCGGCCTACCGCGCGGCCGTGCCGGTCCGCGACTGGTACGGCTTTCAGTCCCGCATCGCCCGCATGCGCGAGGGCGGCGAGCCGGACGTCCTCTGGCCCGGGCTCGTGCGGGACTTTGCGCAGACGAGCGGCACCACGGCCGGGGACAAGTTCATCCCCGTCTCCGCGGAGATGCTGCGGAGCAACTACCTCGCCTCGCTGCGCATCTTCGGGCACCTGGTCAACCGGGGCGTGAGCCTGCCGCGCGTGATGGGCGGGCGGTGCCTCTTCCTCGGCGGGTCGAGCGATGTGCACGCGAACGAGCACGGCGTGCGGACCGGCGACCTGTCGGGGCTGGTGACGCCGCTGATCCGCTGGCCGCTGAGCGAGATCTACTCGCCCGGGCCGAAGATCGCGCTGATGGACCACTGGCCGAGCAAGATCGAGGCGATGGCCGACCTCACCCTCGACCAGGACATCCGGTTCATCAGCGGGATGCCGAGCTGGGCGACGGTGCTCATGGCCCGCGTGCTGGAGAAGGCGCGCGAGCAGGGGCGGCGGTCGCCTTCGGGCGGGGAGATCCGCTGCGTCCGCGACGTCTGGCCGCACCTGGAGGTGTTCGTGCACGGGGGCGTGAAGTACACGCCGTTCGTGCCGCGGGTGAACGAGCTGGTCTCGGGCGACCCGCTGGTCGACTTCCCGGAGCGGCTGGAGCTGTACCCGGCGAGCGAGGGGTTCGTCGCGATCCAGGACGAGCGGGAGCCCGACCCGGCCGCCCAGGCGCGGCTGCGCCTGAACCCGGACATCGGGATCTTCTACGAGTTCGTGCCCCTGGAGCGCATCGACGACCCCGCCCCCGAAGCGTTCGGCGCCGCCGAGGTGGAGCCGGGGGTGCGGTACGTCGTCGTGCTGAGCACGTGCGCCGGGCTGTGGCGGTACGTGCTCGGCGACGTGGTCGTCTTCGACGAGGTGCCCGACCGCCCGGATGGCCGGCGGGGCACCGGGCCGGCGCGGCTGCGGATCGTGGGGCGGCACCGGCACTTCATCAACGCGTTCGGCGAGAACATCATCGTCGAGCACGTGGAGAACGCGGTGGCCCGGGCGGCGGCCGAGGCGGGCGTGGAGGTGGGGGAGTTCACGGCCGCTCCCGTGTACCCGGGGAACGGAGCCCCGGCCGGTCTGGAGCTGGCGGTCGAGGTGCTGAGCGGGCGCGACCGCCTGCCGGCGTTCCGCGACGCCTTCGACGCGGCGCTCAAGGCCCAGAACGTCGACTACACGACGAAGCGCGGCAGCGACATGGGCATGGCCCCGCCGACGATCACGCCGCTGCCGCCGGGCGCTTTCCACCGCTGGCTGGACGCCCGCGGCAAGCTCGGCGGGCAGCACAAGTGCCCCCGCTGCGCGAACCACCGCGAGATCATCGAGAGCGTGGTGACGGTCGGATCGGGCTCCTGAACTCGCGCCGCGAAAAAGAGCCGCGAGCGATCCGCGGGCGCAGGCCCGCGGGAGAGACCTCCGCCCTCACCCCCGCGGCTGCACGTCCAGGTGCTCGAAGCTCATGCAGTACCCCGAGCGCCAGATCGGGAACCGCACCTCGCAGCGGAAGCCGACGAAGGCCCCCGCGTCCCACCCCAGCCGCTCGAACAGGTGCTCCGTCAGCTCGCGCTGGCGGGCGTAGTGCTCGGTGGCGACCAGGTCCGTCCCGCGCCCGAGCAGCGTCAGGCGCGGCTGGTGCGGCAGGCGGCTCACCCACGGGTCCTCGCCCGGCGTGGTGAGCCCCGGCATCCACATCCGGCAGGCCAGGCTCGGGCGGTACCGCCGCTCCATCGCCTCGTGCAGCCAGACGTCCAGCACCATCCGCCGCGCCGGGCAGTTCGCCAGCGACCAGATCTCGTCCAGGCTCGGGCGCCCCGTCTCCGGGCGGAGCACCGGCGAGACGCCCCGCGAGGCCACGGCCACGTCGAACGGGCGGTCCGGGTCGGCCCGCGCCGGGTCCACCACCTGGCTGATCGCCTCGCCGGAGCCGCGCGTCACGATCGCCGGCAGCGGCTGCGTGGTGAAGCGGTCGAGCAGCGCCGAGGGCGTCGAGCCGCGGGCGGGCGTGCGGTCGAGCATCGCCAGCCCCTCCCCCTCGCGGGCCAGCGTGTTGCCGCTCTGGAAGACCATCGGCATCCCGCCCGGCGTGAGCACGCTGCGGTGCATCACGTTCGCGAACGCCCGGTGCAGCACGTCCGGGCCGTCCGGGTCGTCCTCGCGCGGGGCCTCCATGAACGCGTAGAGGCTCACGATCGTCTCGCACGCCCGCCCCGTCACCTGCGCCGCGGCCTGGAACAGCGCCTCCCGTGCCTGCTCGTCGGCGAGCGAGCGTCCTTCCTCGGCCGGGAGGACGGCCGCCTCCAGGCGCTCGGCCAGGCGTGACTGCGAGCCGCCGAGGTCGCGGAGCAGCTCCTCGAACCGGTCGACCGCCGCCCCGGCCGCGGCGAGTTCGGCCTCGTCCCCGCCCCTCGCCCGCACCGCATCGAGCAGCTGCCGCAGCCCCTGCACGCCGGGCAGGCGGACGAGCGTCTCCGGTGTCGGCTCGGGCTCCTGGAGGGCCGAGACCAGCCGCTGGCACGTCGTCCGGACGATGCCCAGGTGCCGGGCCATGCCGCTGGCGTTCTGCGCGTGGTCCGGCAGCGTCCGGACCACGCGGGCCATCTCGGCCGTCAGGCGGCGCGCGGTCTGCTCGGCCCGGGCGAGGTCGTCCCGGTTCAGGGGTGAGGCGGGCCCGCGCCGGGGCCCCGCGGTCGCGGTCGTCATCGGACGGAGGATACCGCCCCCAGCCGCCCGGCCTCCGAAGCCGCCCGCGAGCCCGTGTGAGGGCTTGGGTTCCGCCCAACTCCGGGGGAGAGGGGCGGGGGTGATCGGGGTGTCCGGGGCGGGGTGGTGCATGGTCGGGCAGGGGCTGCAGAGAAAATACGCCGGATCCTCTTGCATGCAAGACTGTTTTCAGTACTGTACTCAGGACAGGTCTGATTGCACACGGTCGGGCCTTCCCATTCGTTCAAGCAGGCATCGACAGAGGAGGTTCTCATGACGAGCAGCAGGCTCGTTCGCATGCTCGCCACCGCCGCGGGGCTGGCGCTCTCGGGCGCGGCCCTCGCCGGCCCCTTGGGCGTCACGGCCGAGGAACGCGTCCCGACGCTCGGCGGATGGGGTTCCGCCGCGTTCGGCATCAACAACGCCGGGCAGGTCGTGGGGTGGTCGGCGACGACGGACGACGCCTCCGTCGAAGCGTTCCTCTACAGCGGCGGCGTCATGACCCGGCTCCCCGGCATCGAGGGGAGCTTCGAGTCCCGGGCGAACGGGATCAACGAACTCGGGCAGGTCGTGGGCTACGCCGCGATCGAGGTTTCGTTCCCCTGGGGCGTCTACCCGCGCTCGCACGCGATGCTCTGGAACCCCGACGGCAGCTCCCTCGACCTGAACGAGGCGATGGGCTCGGACTACAGCGAGGCCTGGGGCATCAACGACCACGGCATGATCGTGGGCGACCGCAACGGCACCGGCTTCGTCTGGACGCCCGAGCGCGGCGGCGAGCGCGTGCAGATCGACATCTTCCCGAACGGGCGCAACCGGGCCGCGAACAACGCGGGCGTCGTCGTGGGGCACAGCTACTTCCTCGCCAGCCCCGACGATGCGCACCGGGCGGTCTACGACGCGGACCGCGGGCGGTGGATGACGGACGGCATCGGGCCCTCGCTCTACTCGATCGGCATCGCGACGGACATCAACGAGCACGGGATGATCGTCGGGCTGGCGAACTTCGACGGCGACGGGCCGCCGCGGGCCGCGATCTTCACCGGGCGCACCGACGCCGAGACGCCCCCCGGCGGCGGCAAGGCCGACGACTGGTTCACCGACCTCGGGGTGCCGAACCGCGCGTTCCAGTCGACCGAGGCCAACGCCGTCAACAACCGCGGCTGGATCGTCGGGCTCGCGATCCCCGAGGACTTGTCGGAACCCCACGCGTTCCTCTGGACGCCGCGGCACGGGATGCTCGACCTGAACGACCTCCTGCCCGAGGGCTCGGAGTTCGTCCTGCTCGCCACGGCCGACGACATCAACGACCACGGGCAGATCGTGGGGACCGCCCTGCTCGAGGACGGGCGCCCGGCCGGGTTCATCCTCACGGTCGAGGACACCTGCCGCGGCGACTGGAACAACGACGCGGCGACCACGGTCGATGACCTGCTGGGCTACCTCGGGGCGTTCCGCTCGGGCGCCGGCGACATGGACGGCGACGGCCGGTCGACCGTGAACGACCTGCTCGACTTCCTCGGCGCCTTCCGCACGGGCTGCTGACCCCACCCCACCCCACCCCACCCCACTGTATA
>CAYMFP010000208.1:0-3162 GCA_964389385.1 uncultured Phycisphaeraceae bacterium
ACCCCGGCCCCCCACCCGATCCGGCTCAGATGCCCGGGGCGCACAGGCAGGAACTGGTGGGCCGGTCCTGCACCCGCCGCCACGCCCGCTCCAGCTCCGGAGCGACCGCCGCCGCCTCGTCCATCCGCCCCTGCGCCTCGAGCGCCTGCTTGAGCCCCAGCAGCGACCAGCCGTTCCGGGGGTGGTCGATCTGGTCCTCGCGGTAGAGCTTCTCCGCCCGCTCCGGATCGCCCGCCTCCAGGAGCAACGCCCCCATCGCGTGCCGCACCGGGATCATCCACCCCGGCGGCTCGTCGTAGAGCAGCCGGTCCTCCCGCTCGATCGCCTCCTCCAGCGCGGCCCACGCGTCGTCGAGCCGCCCCTCGCGGTAGGCCAGCTCCCCCTCGAGCATCAGCCTCCCGATCGGCAGGACGTCGTGCAGCTTGTTCGCGAAGATCCACCAGTCCTCGGGCACCCGGTCCATCCACGACTCGAACGCCGCGATCTCCCCCCGGGCCTCCGCCGTCCGCCCGAGGGCGGAGAGGGCGATGCCGCGGGCGTAGTGATGCATCGCCCGCAGCGCCGGGCGGTGCTCCGGCGGCTCGGGCTCCCGCAGGATCTCCTCCCACTTCCCGAAGCGGATCATCACGTGCCGCGTCGTGGCGAGGACGCCCTCGATCAGCGGGGCGAAGGCGTCGAGCGCTTCCTCCGGCACGGCCGTCTCCAGACGCCGCGCCGCCTGGAGCGCCGGCTCGTACCGGCCCTCCATCATCGCCGCGAACGCCAGGAAGTGCAGGTTGTGGGCGTGGTACACGTAGTACAGCCCCGGCTCCGTGCCGACCGAGAAGAACCCGTCGTCGGCCGCGACCGCCCGCTCGTTCGCCGTCACCGCGTCCGCGTACCGCCCGATCCGCACGTACGTGTGCCCGGGCATGTGCACCAGATGCCCGGCGGCCGGGACTCGCGAGACGAGCATGTCGGCCGCCGCCTCGGCCTTCTCCGGGTTCGGCCCCGCCTCGGTCGCGTGGATGTACAGGTGCGCCGCCTGCGGGTGGTCCGGGTGCGCCGCGAGCGTGCGTTCCAGCACCGCGAGGATCTCCGCCCCCCGCCCCTTCGGCTTCAGGTCCTCCGTCCAGTAGTCCCACGGCTGGAGGTTCATCAGCGACTCGACGTACACCACCGCCACGTCGGGGTGCTCGCCGAACTCCGCGTAGACCTCCTCCATCGCCGCGGCGAACGCCTCGTCGTACGGGCGTTGCTCCGGCGGGACCGGCCAGGCCGTGCGCCGCGCCACCGCCTCCACCAGCGCCCGCTCGAGCGGCGTCTCGTCGTCCAGCTCGGCCAAGGCCCGCAGGGCGGCCGCGCGCGAATCTCGCCACTGCTCCTCCGTCATCTCCGCCGCGTTGATGTGCATCCCGTTCGCGTAGGCGATCCCCCACCACGGCATCGCGGCCTCGGGGTCCCGAGCGGCGGCCTCCCGGAACGAACGGATCGCCTCCCCGTGGTTGAACCCGTAGAGCAGCACCAGGCCCTGATCGAACCAGGCCTGCGCTTCCTCCGAATCGGTGGTGATCTCGAACCGGTACGTGTCCAGCCCCTCCACGAGCCGCGAGCCCGTGGAGCCGGGGACCGGCGTCCGCATCGCGGCCTCGGCCGGGGGACGACCCAGGACCGCGACGGCGCCTCCGAAGACGCCCACGGTCGTACCGAACAGGATCAGAGCGGTCGATGGATGCATGCGGGGCTCCTCGCGTCGGGCGGTCCGCCGCCGCCCTCTCCCGGCGGCCGCGGCACGCGCTCCCGATGCTCCAGGCGCACGCCCGCCCCGCGCCCTGCCACGGGCGCCGAGATTTCCGTCCGCGGCCCGTGCCGGCCGGCTGAACGGGCCCGGGCCGCGGCTCGTACCCGTGCCACGGACGCGGGCCGTGCGCCGCCGCACCCCTACCCTCTCCGGGGATCCCTTCGGCCCCCACACGCGTCCCCACCGGTTGCCGCATCCCGGCGGCCGGTTCCCGGATCCCGATTCCCGCCCCCATGAAGCACCCGAAGCACCACATCTTCCAGCAGACCCCCGAATCGCTGCGCGACTGGTGCGTCGAGCGGGGCATGAAGCCGTTCCGGGCCGGGCAGATCCTCGAGTGGGTCTACCAGAAGGGCGTCGCGGACCCGCGGGCGATGACCAACCTCTCCAAGGCCGAGCGCGAGCTGCTCGCCGCGGAGATGACCTTCCTGAGCGGCCCGACCGTGGCCCACCAGCTCGCGACCGACGGCACACAGAAGCTGCTCATCGAGTGGCCCGACGACGCGGAGCTGAAGACGAACGCCGAGGAGGCGAGGATCGACCCGGGCAACCGCCTGCCGATCCTGAACCTCGGCAACATCTACTCGAACACCGCCCGCCAGACCGAGTGCGTGATGATCCCGGCGACGGAGAAAGGCACGGACGGGCTCCCCGTCCGCCGCACGGCCTGCATCTCCAGCCAGGTCGGCTGCGCGGTCGGGTGCAAGTTCTGTGCGACCGGCCTCGGCGGGCTCGACGGGAACCTGTCGGAGGGCCGGATCGTCGAGCAGGTCTGGCGGCTGGCCCGGCTGGACGGCGTGGGGCGCATCTCCAACGTCGTCTTCATGGGCATGGGCGAGCCGCTGGCGAACTTCAAGCCGGTGACGCGGGCGATCCGCACCATGGCCGCGGACTGGGGCCTGGGCATCAGCGCCCGGAAGATCACCGTCTCGACCGTCGGCATGCACAAGGCCATCGAGCGCCTCGCCGACGAGATGGACCTGCCGATCACGCTGGCCCTCTCCCTGCACGCCCCGAACGACGCCCTGCGGCGCGAACTCATCCCGTGGGCCGAGTTCACCACGATCGAGCAGTTGCTGGCGGCCTGCCGCAAGTGGTTCGAGAAGACCGGGCGCGAGATCACGCTCGAGTACATCCTCCTCCGCGGCGTGAACGACCGCCCGGAGCACGCGGCCGAACTCGCCGGCGTGGCGAAGCAGCTCCGGGCGAACGTGAACCTCATCCGCTACAACGAGGTCGCGGGCACCCCCTTCAGCCGCCCGGGCACGGACGACGTGCTGGAGTTCCAGCGGATCCTGCGGAGCCGGGGCGTGAACACCCACATCCGCGCCAGCCGCGGCCGGGACATCGCCGCCGCCTGCGGCCAGCTCCGGCACGAGCAC
>CAYMFP010000208.1:3262-5630 GCA_964389385.1 uncultured Phycisphaeraceae bacterium
CTCCTCATCGCCCTGTTCATCGTCCTCGGGAAACGCTTCGGCGCGAACACCCCCGCCGAGAAGCGGCTCCGCCTCTTCATGGGCTGGGCGGCCGTCGCGGTCCAGTCCGCCGCGCTGCTCATCCGCCCCTTCGACGGGCCTGCCGGGCACCCGGCCTTCGACATCGCCGACGACCTTCCCCTCCAGGTCTGCCGCATCACCGGATGGACGGCCGCCCTGGTCATGCTCACCATGCACCCCCTCGCCCGGTCCATCAACCTCTTCTGGGGGCTCGGGCTCGGGAGCATGGCGTTCGTCACGCCGGTCGTGAAGGACGGGCTGCTCGGCTGGGAGTACTGGATCTTCTGGATCGCCCACGTCCAGATCGCCGGCGCCAGCCTCTACGACCTCGCCGTGCACGACTACTCCCCCCGCTTCCGCGACTACCGCAACGTCGCCCTCGCCGCCCTCGCCTACGCCGCCTTCATCATCCCCTTCAACCACGTCTTCAACGTCGACTACGGCTTCATGGGCCCCGGCACGCGCGACCCGAGCGTCTACGGCCCCGGCACCCTCGCCGGGCACCTCGGCGACTACCCCTGGCGCATCCTGAACACCGTCCTCGCCGCCCAGGCGTTCTTCCTCGTCTTCTACCTCGGCAGCTGCGCCGTCCGCAAGACCAAGGAAGCCCTGCGGGCACGCGTCGCCGCCGAGGGAACCCCGGCCTGAACCCGTGACGCCCGACGCCGCCAATCTGTCCGATGCGACGGCCGCGCTCGAGCCCCCGCCACCGCCTCCACCACCCCCTCCCGAAGAACTCGCCGGCGCCTTCGGCCTCTTTTCCGCAGGGCACCTGCTCACGGTCGCCGCCTGCTGCGCCGTGATCGCCGCGCTGCTCCTGCTCGGGCGTCGCTGGCGCGGCACGTCCCGCGAACGCCGCCTGCGCCTCGCCTGGGCCTGTCCGATCTTCGCGACGCAGGCCGCGGGCATCGTCTACTGGCTCCTCCCGCCGAACTTCGAGTGGGGCGTCAGCCTCCCGCTCCAGATGTGCGACGTCTCCGCGGTCCTCGCCCCCTTCGCGCTGCTGACGCAGAACCGGCCCTGCCGCGCGGTCCTGTTCTTCTGGGGCCTCGTGATGTCGTGGATCGCCTTCGTGATCCCCGCGCTCGAACGCGGCCCGGGCGAATTCGCCTTCTGGCTCTTCTGGGTCGGGCACACCCAGATCCTCGGCTCGGCCCTCTACGACGTCGCCGTCCTCGGCTACCGCCCGACGTGGCGCGACTACCGGTGGATGCTCCTCCCCAACCTGATCGGGCTCGCGATCGTCGTGCCCCTCAACTTCCTCGCCGGCACGAACTACTGGTACATCGGCGACGTCGTCACGCCCGGCTCGCCGGCCCCGCTCTTCGGCCCCTGGCCGCTGCGGATCGTCCCGATGGTGCTCCTCGTCCTCGGCGTCCACGCGGCCGTCGTCGCCGCGTTCCGGCTCGCCGCGCGGCTCGGACGCACGCCCCCACGGGACTGAGCCCACCGCCGCCCCGGGGTACACTCGCCCCCGATGATCGTCCTCTGCCTGCTCCTGGTGCCGCTCGCCGCGGCCGTCAGCCTGCCCGCCACGTGGGGCATGATCCGCCTCAGCCGCCGGCTCGGCATGCTCGACACCGCCGCGATGCCCGGGCAGATCAAGGACGCCCGGCGCCCGATCGCGAACACCGGCGGCGTCGGCATCGCGGCCGGCCTCCTCCTCCCGATGGTCGCCGGGCTCGCCGTCCTCGCCGCGCTCGCCCCGCCGCTCCCGCCGCCGCTCGCCCCCCTCGAGCCGCACCTGCCGGGAATCCGCGAGCAGTTCCCCCTCGCCCTCGGCTTCATCGCCTCCGCCCTCGCCCTGCACGTCCTCGGGCTCGTCGACGACCGCCGCCCGCTCGGGCCCTTCGTCAAGCTCGCCGTGATGCTCGTTCCCCCCCTGCTGCTCGCGGTCTTCACCGACACGCGCCTGCTCACCGCGGCCGATCCCTACGCCGGCGGAACCTGGCTGAGCGTCCTCGTCACCGTCCTCTGGTTCGGGCTCGTCACCAACGCCCTGAACTTCCTGGACAACATGGACGGCCTCGCCGGCGGCGTCGCCGCGATCGCCTCGGCCTGCCTCCTCGCCGCCAGCCTCGTCAACGGGCAGTGGTTCGTCGCCGCCACGCTCGCCCTGCTGCTCGGCGCGTGCCTCGGCTTCCTCTTCTGGAACTTCCCTCCGGCCAAGGTCTTCATGGGCGACGGCGGCTCCCTCGTCCTCGGCTTCGCCCTCGCCTTCCTCACCACCCGCATCACCTACATCGCCGACCCGTCGGACCCCCCACCCCCCGGCCGGGCGCCGCGCCGCCCCCCCGCCCCCCCCCCC
>CAYMFP010000209.1:0-5613 GCA_964389385.1 uncultured Phycisphaeraceae bacterium
TCGACGTCAACGACCTCCTCGGCTTCCTCGGCGCCTTCCGCGCCGGGTGCTGAGCGGATCTTCCCCACGCTTCCGCCGTCCCGCACCCGACGGCGCATGCGGCCGGCCCCGCCCGGGGCCGGCCGATTTCATCCGCCGATGCCCCGATCACGGGTCAGATCCACGTCCGCCGGTGGAGATCACTCCACGGCGTCAGCGTGGCGTCGCTGCGGCGTTGCCCGGCGTCGCCGCCGTAGACGATCACCGACTCGGCCGGCCTGCTCGGCTCCGTGAGGTGGCCGCGCACGCGGGCCGCGCCGTCGAACAGGCTGGCGTTCGCCGTCGCCGCGGCCTTCACCTCGACGGCCGTGAGCCGGTCGGCGTGCTCGACGACCAGATCCGCCTCGACGCCGTCGCGGTCGCGGTAGAACGAGAGCCCGCCCGTCTCGCCCGCGTTCGTCCGGTGCTTGAGCACTTCCGACACCACCCACGTCTCGAAGATCGCGCCGCGCAGCGGGTGCGAGCGGAGCTGGTCGGGCGTGCGGACGCCGAGCAGCCAGCAGGCGAGCCCGGTGTCGTAGAAGTGCAGCTTGGGCATCTTCACGAGCCGCTTGCGCAGGTTCGTGTGGAACGCCGGCAGGCGGAAGGTGATGAAGCCGGCCTCCAGCACGCTGAGCCACGCCTTGGCCGTCGGCTGCGAGACCCCCGCGTCCGCGGCGAGCGCCGAGTAGTTGAGCAGCTGTCCGGTCCGTCCGGCGCAGAGTTCCACGAACCGCTGGAAGGTCGTGAGATCGCCGACGTTGCTGATCGTCCGCACGTCGCGCTCGATGTACGTCGCGACGTACGAGCGGAGCCAGTCGGAGGGGTCGAGTCCGCGGTCGAAGATGCGGGGGTACCCGCCGGCGAGCAGCGCCTCGTCGAGCGTCGCCGGGTGCGTCTCGAACCGCAGGATCTCGCTCCGGGCCATCGGCAGCAGGTGCAGCACGGCCGACCTGCCGGCGAGCGACTGGTTCACCGAGCCGAGCAGAGCGAGGTTCTGCGATCCGGTCAGGATCCACCGCCCGGGGGTCGGATCGGCGTCGACGATGCCCTGGAGGTACGACGGCAGGTCCGGCGCCCGCTGCACCTCGTCGATGATGGCCCCCTCCGGGAACTGCGCCAGGAAACCCCGCGGGTCGTCGGTGGCGAAGGCACGAGTATCGGGAGCCTCGAGGTTGGCGTACGGGCGGTCCGGCAGAAGCCCTCGGCAGAGGGTCGACTTGCCGCTCTGGCGGGGCCCCGTCAGCGTCACCACCGGGAAGGTCTGGACCGCCTTCCGGAACTGTTCGGTGAGATCACGGGGAATCATCGCGGGTCAGCCTACGCCGCCATTTCGGCTGTTTCAAAGTTCAACTTTGAAACAGCCGAAAAGCCTGCCCGCTTCCGCCAAGGCGTCCGCCGGTGGACTGTCCCGGCGGCTGTTACAGCTCCACCATCGTCATGTCCGCCTCGATCTCCGTCCGCCCGGTCGGGAGGGTGATTTCGGAGACGAAGACGTCCAGTTCCGAGTGGGCGCGGGCCATCTCGGCCCGCACCTCGGCCGCGTTGAAGAGCTTCGCCCGCGGGATGTTCGTCACCTCGGTCGCGGCCGGGACCTGCCCCGGGCCCTCGTCGACCACGAGCACACCCGTCCGGGGGATGAAGCGGCGCAGGTCCTCCCCGCCCAGCACGGCGAGCAGGTCGTTGGCGATCTGCCCCTCCGTCTTGGCCATCGGGACGACGGGGATCGCCGCCTCGAACGCCTGGAGCATGTTCCGGCGGTTCTCGAAGGTGCCGGCCTTCTCCGCCCACGTCGCCCCGGGGAGGACGACGTCGGCCTGCTCGGTCAGCAGGTTCGGCAGGGTATCGATGACCACGAGGAACTTGCCGGACAGCGCCGACGCCAGCTCCTCCGTCGCCCACGCGCTCGGGTAGTTGCCCGTCACGACCACGGCGGCGAACTCGCCGAGGCGCGGCGCGAGGTCGTCGAACTCCACGGCCGGGCGCCCGGTGATCGCCGCCAGCACGCGCCGCACGCCCCGCGCGTTCGGGGCCTTCTCCGCCGAGACGTGGAACGCCGCCGGGTCGTCGGCCGGGACGCTCGGCGGGTAGTGCCGGTCCTCGCCGGCGAAGGGGACCGGGCCGACGGCCAGCGCCGCCTCGGGGTCGATCGCCAGCGCGAACTCGGCGAGGCGGTAGGCCTCCTCGCACGGGAGCATCGGGCTCACGACGAGGGCGACCCGCCCGCCGGCGTCGCGGGCCCGGCGCAGCCCGGCGATCGCCTCGTCGTACGCCCGCGTGTAGTCGGCCTCGACCTGCACGCCGTACTGGCGGCGCATCGGCGAGCGGAGGCGGTCCGGCGCGTGCACGAACTTCCAGCCGTAGCGGACCTCGTCGGTGATCCACCACTTGTTGACGTTCATGTTCTGCCGCGGCTTGACGCGGTAGACCTTCCCCTCGTTGTGCTCGATGAAGATGTTGTCCCCGCTCGCCGTCAGCCCGTCGATCGAGGGCGTCTGCTTCAGGAACCAGACGCGCTGCTTGAAGAGGAAGTCCTTGTCGAGCAGGGCGCCGACCGGGCAGAGGTCGACCACGTTGCCCGAGAGCTCGTTGTCGAACCCGACGCCGGGGAAGACGTCGATCTCGCTCTTGTTCCCGCGCCCGGCGATCATCAGCTCGCTCGTCTGCGAGACCTCCCACGCGAAGCGGACGCAGCGGGTGCAGAGGATGCACCGGTCGGAGTAGAGCAGGATGTGCTCGCCGATGTCCTTCTTCGGGTTCTTGACCTTCTGCTCCTCGAACCGGCTGACGCCCCGCCCGTAGCGGTACGAGTAGTCCTGCAGGAAGCACTCGCCCGCCTGGTCGCACACGGCGCAGTCGATCGGGTGGTTGATGAGCAGGTACTCCATCACCGCCTTCTGGTTCGCGACCGCCTTCGGCGAGTTGGTGTAGACCACCATCCCGTCCGAGCACTCCGTCGCGCACGTCGGCAGGAGCTTGCCGCCCATCAGCGGCTCGAGCTTGTTGTTGTTCCGCGGGTTCGGCGCCCACACCTCGGCCAGGCAGATGCGGCACTGCGCCGGGATCGACAGCCCCGGGTGGTAGCAGTACTGCGGGATCTCCTGCCCGGCGCGGTTCGCCACCTGCAGGATCTTCTCCCCGGGGGTGAACTCGTGCCGCTCGCCGTTGATCGTGATGCTGGGCATGCCGTGTCCGTGCAGACGCCCACCCGTGTCGAGGTGGAACGCCGATCCGCCCCGGCGCAGCCTCGGGCGGCCCGCCCCGGCGCCTCCCGCCCGGGACCCGAACCGACCGCAGCCTGCGTGGGGCCCAATCGTAGCGGCCTCCGCGGCCGATCCCCTCCCGACCCCCGCCCCCGCCGGCGCGCCACCCCGCCCCCCTTCCCTATCCGAACCTCGACACGCGCACGCCCCGGAGTACGCTGAACACAGGCCGCCGCCGCGGCCCGGAGGAGAACCCATGCGAACCGCCGCCGTCCTCGTCGCCTGCGCCGCGCCCGCGCTGGCCCACCCGATCAGCAGCTTCGACGCCGGCCCAGAGGGCTGGACCTACTCCACCCGCACGTCCGCGAGCGGGTACACGGACACCGTCCTCGCCGGCGTGCCCGCGCACATCGCCGCCGGCGGCGACCCCGGCGGGTTCATCCAGGTCGCCGACCCGGACGCGAACTGGACGTTCCTCGAAGCCCCGCCCGCGTTCCTGGGCGATCGGCGCGGCGCCGGCGCCCTCCGCTGGTCCGTGCGCACCAACGTGAACACCTTCCCCGACGGCGGGCTCGTCATCCTGAGCGGGGGCGGCGTCAGCATCTCCGCCATGGCCGGCGGGCTCGGGGGCGTGAACGCCTGGAACCAGGTCGGCGTCGCGTTCGAGTCGGGGGTGTGGGGCGTCGGGCGCAGCCGGGCGGCGGCGCAGAGCGGCGTGCGGGCCACGCCGGCCCAGATCGCCGCGGTCCTCGCCGATCTCGGCGAGATGCTCATCTGCCTCGAGTACGGCGCCACCGTGCCGGAGGAGGTCGTCGGCGTGGATGCCGTCCGCCTCGAGCCGGCGTGCCCGGCGGACTGGGACCTCGACGCGGGCGTGGACGTGAACGACCTGCTCGCCTTCCTCGGCGACTTCCGCGCCGGCTCGGCGGACGCGGACGGCGACGGCGCCACGAGCGTCTCCGACCTGCTCGCCTTCCTGGGGGCGTTCCGAGCCGGGTGCCCTTGAGGGCCCGGTTCGGGGACGCCCGTTCGGGGAATTGCCGGGTCCGCTTGCACCCGCTAACATCGGGCCTTCTTCGCGCCGCTCGGCGCTCTTGAAAGGCTCCCGATGCTTTCGCTTCTTCCCGCGGCCGCGGCCGCTCTGAGCGCTTCGCTCCCGGCTTTCTCCGACTTCGACCTCGGCGACGACGGGTGGACCGTCACCACGCGCGAGGGGCTCTTCAGCTACGCCCCCGTCGCGCAGGGCCCGATCGCGCCGGCGCACGCCACCGGCGGCGGCGACCCGGGCGGGTTCATCGAGATCACGGACCCGGACGAGCACGTCACCTTCTTCAACGCCCCGCCGCAGGACCTCGGCGACCGGACCGACGCGATCGGCGGCGGGATCGAGTGGTCGATCCGGACCGACGCGTGCGACTTCTTCGCCGCCCGCCTCGTGATCCTCGCCTCGGACGGGTACGCGATCTCCGCCCTCGCCGACGCGGAGCCGGCCCCCGGCTCGTGGACGCGCCTGCGCGTGCCGCTGCACGGGGGGCGGTGGTACCTCGGCACCGCCGCGGGGTCGGACAACGCCGAGCCGGCCTTCCAGCACGAGATCGACTGGTTCCTCGAGCGGGTCGACATGCTCCTCATCAGCGGGGAGACCTCCGCCGGGACGGGCGAGACCGTCGCGCTCGACTCCGTCCGCTTCACGGCCGCGTGCCCGGGCGACCGGGACCTGGACGGGGCCGTCACCGTGCACGACCTGCTCGACTTCCTCGCCTGGTTCCGCGCCGGGTTCGCGGACCACGACCGGAGCGGCGCCACGGAGGTGAACGACCTGCTCGCGTTCCTCGGGGACTTCCGGGGCGGCTGCGGCGGCTGAGCGGCCGCGGGCCTCGTCGGCCGCTCGGGCGTCGGCTCTCTGCTCCGGCCGGCGGGGCCCCGCTACGCTTGGCCCCATGTCCGAAGCCGCACGCCGCCGCCAGTTCCAGGCCCCGAAGGGCACGCGCGACCTCTACCCGGAGGACGTTCTCCGCCGCCGCTACCTGCTGGAGACGCTGCGGCGCGTCGCGACGCTGCACGGGTTCGAGGAGGTGGACGGGCCGACGTTCGAGGAACTCGAGCTGTACACCGTCAAGAGCGGCGAGGGGATCGTCTCCGAGCTGTTCAGCTTCACCCGCGCCGGCGGCGAGGACACGTACGCCCTGCGCCCCGAGTTCACGCCGACGGGCGCCCGGCTCTTCGCGGCCCGGGCGCGGCAGCTCCCGCAGCCGACGAAGTGGTTCCAGATCGGCCCGCGCTTCCGCGCCGAGCGCCCCCAGCGCGGGCGCCTCCGCGAGTTCATCCAGTGGGACTGCGACGTCTACAACGACGAGGGCACGCCCGAGGCGCGGGCGCGGGCGGACGCGGA
>CAYMFP010000210.1:0-5602 GCA_964389385.1 uncultured Phycisphaeraceae bacterium
AAGCCGGCGAACATCCTTGTGGAGGACGCGGGGGAGGCGGGGTCGGATGCCGGGTTGGGGTTGGGGGTGGGGTTGGGGTTGGGGCGTGTCAAGGTGCTGGACTTCGGCGTGGCGCGGGCGGTGGAGGCCGACCTGCGGGTGACGGTCGAGACGGGCGCCGGAGGGCTGGTGGGGACGCTGCCGTACATGAGCCCGGAGCAGGTGCGCGGGGATCTGGCGGCGGTGGACGTGCGGAGCGACGTGTACACGCTGGGCGTGGTGCTGCACGAGGTGCTGAGCGGCCGGCTGCCGTACGAGGTGGGCGGCCGGACGGTGGTCGAGGCGTCGCGGGTGATCGAGGAGGCGGAGCCGACGCGGCTCGGGCGGCTCGATCCGTCGCTGCGGGGCGACCTCGAGACGATCGTGCTCAAGGCGCTCGAGAAGGAGCCGGAGCGGCGGTACCAGAGCGCGGCGGAGCTGGGGGCGGACCTGCGGCGGTGGCTGCGCGACGAGCCGGTGGAGGCCCGCCCGGCGAGCGGGTGGTACCGGGCGCGGAAGTTCGCGCGGCGGAACCGGGCGCTGGTGGGGGGCGCGGCGTCGGCGTTCGCGCTGCTCGTCGCGGGGGTGGTGGGGACGAGCGCGGGGATGGCCCGGGCGGTGGAGGCGCGGGGGCTGGCGGAGCGCGAGGCGGAGCGAGCCCGGAGCGCGGCCGCGGACGCCGAGCGCGAGGCCGCGATCAGCCGGGCGAAGAGCGATTTCCTGATCAACAGGATGCTGCTGGCGGTGACGCCCGAGGAGGCGATGGGGCGGGAGGTGACGGCGCGGGAGGTCTTCGCGGCCGCGGCGGGGGCCGTGGACGAGGCGTTCGCCGAGCGCCCGGTGGTGCTGGGGTCGTTGCGGACGACGCTGGGGCGGGCGCTGCTGGCGGTGGGCGATCCGGAGGGGGCGGAGGCGTCGCTGCGGGCGGCGGTGGCGGCGCTCGAGAGGGCTGGGGCGATCGACGGGCCGGAGGGCGTGGAGGCGCGGCAGAACCTGGTCTCGACGCTCTTCCGGCGCGGGAGGTACGCCGAGTGCGCGGCGCTGGCCGAGCGGTTGGCGGCGGAGATCGCCGAGCGCGACCCGCGGGACCGGGCGGTGTACGAGCTGCGTTCGGCCGCGGCGTCGGCGCTGCACAACCTCGGGGAGCGCGATCGGGCGCTCGGGCTGCTGGAGGCGGCGCACGCGGAGTGCTCGGCGGTGCTGGGGGCGGAGCACGAGCAGACGCAGAGCCTGGCGATCAACCTGGCGTACGCGCTCGAGGACGCGGGGCGGGGGCGGGAGGCGCTGCCGCTGTACGAGGGCGTCGCGCGGGCGCGGGAGGCGGCGCTCGGGGCGGAGCACCCGAGGACGCTGGTGGCGTTGAACAACCTGGCGGCGTGCCAGTACGGGCTGGGGCGCGCGGGCGAAGCGGCGGAGACGACGGCGCGCGTGTACGAGGCGAGCGTGCGCGTCCGCGGCGCGGAGCACCCGGACACGAACCTGGTGCGGAGCAACCTCGCGTTCCTGCGGCAGCAGGCGGGAGACGTCGAGGGGGCGGCGGCGCTCTTCCGCGAGGGGATCGCGGTCGCGGAGCGGACGACGGGGCTGCGGACGATCGACGCGGCGACGATGCAGGACAACCTGGCGATGGCCCTCGGGATGCTGGGGCGGTTCGAGGAATCGCGCAGCGTGCACGCGGCGGCGCTGGAGACGATGACGGACCTGCTCGGGGCCGACCACCCGGAGACGCTGAACACGCGGTTCAGCCAGGGGCGCGTGCTGCTGATGGCGCGCGACCCGGGCGCGGCGGGCTTCTGGGAGGCGTTCGTGCCGCGGCTCGAGGGCGCGCTCGGGGGGGAGCACCGCCTGACGGCCCACGGGTGGCTGCGCCTCGCGGAGGCCCGCGGGCAGGCGGGCGACGCGGACGGCTCGCGGCGCGCGGCGCGGGAGGCCGAGCGCCGGCTGGCGGCCTCGGTCGGGCCCGAGCACCCGCTGACCGCGCGGGCACGCGAACTCGGCGCGGCGCCGGCGGATCAGGAACGCGGCTTCGGGGCGGAGTAGCGGGCGGCGGCGACGGTCGCGTCGTCGCCGCGGGGCGTCCCGGCGGCGAATCGGTCGGCCGCGGCGTGGGCGCGCTCCACCGCGTCGGCGGGGTCTCGGGCCCCCGCGAGCGCCTCGGCGAAGCCCTGCGGGCCGAGGCGATCGCCGGCGGGGCCGGCCTGGTCGGTAATGCCGTCGGTGTAGGCGACGAGGGTCTCGCCGTCGCGGACGGTGAGGGTCTCGGCGGCGTAGACGCAGGCGGCGTCGATGCCGACGGGCGGCCCGCCGCGGAGGCCGAGCGGACGCGGCGTCCCATCCGAGAGCAGCACGGCGTGCCCGTGCCCGGCGTCGATGACGCGGGCGTGCCCGTCCGGCTCGAGCAGGGCGACGAAGAGGGAGACGAAGCCGCCCCCGGGGAGGCGCCCGGCGATGTAGCCGTTCAGCGCGTTCACCGCGTCGGCCGGATCCTCGAGGAACTCGAGCTGCGCCCGCAGGTACGCCTGCACCACGGCCATGCCGAGCCCGGCGCCGACGCCGTGCCCGGTCACGTCGCCGAGGGCCATGGCGACGCGCCCGCCCGGGAGTTCGACGAGTTCGAAGAGATCGCCCGCGATGTACGAGCCCGGCACGGCCCGCATCGCCCAGCGCCAGGGGCCCGCGCGCCCCGAGCCGGGCGCGAAGATGCCGCGCTGCACGTCGCGCGCGGTCTCGAGGTCCGCGGCCATGCTGCGCTGGCGGAGGTCGAGATCGGCCCGCCGGCGCTCCGCGAGCGCGAGGGAGGCGGCGGCGGCGAGGGCCTCGGCCAGCCGCGTCTGCTCCCGGGTGAGCGGCCGCTCGGTCCCCCGCGCGTCGAGGTAGAGCACGCCCTCGACCGACTCCCCCACCGTCACCGGCACGGCGACGGCCGCGGTGATGCCCAGGTCCGCGATCGAGTGCCGCGTCTCGCGGTGGCGCGCGGTGAGCACGACGGGCTGTCCGTCGACGGCCGCGGAGAGCAGGGAGCGGGAATAGGCGGGTTCGGGCCCGTCCTCCGGGCTCCGAGCGAGGCAGGCGAGCCGCCCGTCGGGGGCGGGGCGGAGGTAGGCGACGCGGGGGATGCCGGAGCGGGCGGCGACGCGGACGACGGCCGCGGCGATCTCGCCGTCGGTCCGGGCGTCGGGCAGGGACGCGAGGGCCTCGACGAGGACGCCGAGGACGTCGCGCCCGGGGGCGACGAGGCGCTGCACCGACGTGCCGGGGTCGTCTTCGCCGTGGGCGAACGTCGTCCCCCCTCTGCCGGGGGCGGCGATCCGGAGGAGCCACGGCCCGATCGCCACCACGTCTCCCTCGTGCAGCGGGAGGGGGCGTTCGGGCGGGATCTGGACGCCGTTCAGGCGTGTGCCGACGAGCGAGCCGAGATCGACGAGGTGGGGCGCGTTCTGGATGCGCAGCACGCGGGCGTGGCGGCGGGAGACGCGGGGGTGGTCGAGGCGGACGTCGGCGTCGATGGACCGCCCGATGAGGAGATCGCGGTCGAGGGGCGTTTCGACGGCGTGGGGCCCGCGGAGGGTTCGGAGGAGCAGAGGAGAAGCTGGCGCGGGGGCGGAGGACATTCGCTCGGGGAAATGTAGCGGCGCGAGCACGGCGGCGGGCCGGCGCGGACATCTGCGGATGGCCGACCGGCCCTGGGCGGCGCTGTGGCCGTCCGCCGGGCCGGTCGCGGCGGAGATTCCCCGGCCTGCGGGCAGGACTCCGGGGCGAGAACATGGGATGGGCGCCCGCCGGCCCCGGCCGTAGCCTGGGCGGTCCGGCGGAGCGCCGGTGTATTCAGGAGGGAGCCTCGATGCGGACCGGGATGGAGATGGCCGTGCTCGGCGTGGCCGCGGGGCTGGGCTCCGCGGCCTCGGCCCAGACGGTGTTCACGTTCGACGGCGGGACGTTCCTGTTCGAGAAGGCGGCGTTCGCGGACGCGGCCGACCCGGTGAACTGGGACGTGCTCACGGGCGGCGTGGCGATCACGCGCGGGGAGGTGCAGGGGCTCTACAACCCGCTGCAGGAGTCGGCGTACGGGGGGATCGGCAGCCCGAGCCCGCTCGGGACGCTGTGGGCCACGGGCTCGGCGGCGGACTGGGAGAGCCTGACGTTCATGACGTGGTACGACTGGGCGATCGGGCTGGGCGGTCCGCCGTCGACGGTGGGCGTCGACGCGGTGCTGTACCTGGTGGCGGAGGACATCTACCTCGACATCCGCTTCGAGAGCTGGGGGCAGACGGCCGGGGCGGGCGGCGCGTTCAGCTACACGCGGGCGGTGATCCCGGCGCCGGGGGCGGGCGTGGTGCTGGCGGGCGGGGCTGCTTTCGGGGCGCGGCGGAGGCGGAAGCGGGCCTGAACGCACATCCTTCGATCGCCGCGCCGGGGGGACAGCGGCGGACGAACGGAAAACCGCGCGGCGGCGTTTGCGCCGTGGGTGCGCCGTGGTGTGCTTCGGCGGTCTCGGCCCGCGACGATTGCCCGGGGAACGCGGAGCGCCAGCGCCGAGGGCGGTCCGCGGATCGATGCGGATGCCGCCCCGACGAATGGTCGCGGCTCCGGTGTGGCGGAGCCGCGACGCGGAGTCGGTCAGCGGTTCCAGGTCCACGCGCCGTAGACGGCGGTGTCGCCGAGTTCCTCGGCGATGCGGATGAGCTGGTTGTACTTGGCGTTGCGGTCGGAGCGGGCGGGGGCGCCGGTCTTGATCTGCCCGCAGTTGGTCGCGACGGCGAGGTCGGCGATGGTCGCGTCCTCGGTCTCGCCGGAGCGGTGGCTCATGACGCAGGCGTAGCCGTTGCGCATGGCGTAGCCGACGGTGTCGAACGTCTCGGAGAGCGAGCCGATCTGGTTCACCTTCACGAGGACGGCGTTGGCGCAGCGCTCCCGGACGCCGCGCTCGACGAACTTCTTGTTCGTCACGAAGAGGTCGTCGCCGACGAGCTGGACCTTGCCGCCGAGC
Source organism: uncultured Phycisphaeraceae bacterium (assembly GCA_964389385.1). Taxonomy (GTDB): domain Bacteria; phylum Planctomycetota; class Phycisphaerae; order Phycisphaerales; family UBA1924; genus CAYMFP01. Next base: position 5,006 of record CAYMFP010000210.1, read on the forward strand.
CTGGCCGTGAGCTTCGCCCAGCCCTCCCAGTCGTTCTCGGCGAGCCCGTCCTCGAGGGAGCGGATGGGGTACTTCTCGCACCAGGAGGCCCACATGTCGATGACCTGGTCGGTGGTCATGACGTCGCCGGTGGACTTGAAGAGCTTGTAGCCCTGCCTGCCGTCCTCGGCGGCCTCGTTCCAGAGTTCGCTCATGGCGGGGTCGAGGGCGACGAAGATCTGCTCGCCCCACTTGTACCCGGCCTTGCCGGTGGCTTCCTCGAGGATCTTGAGCGCGTCCTCGTTGTTCTCGAGGCTGGGGGCGAAGCCGCCCTCGTCGCCGATGGCGGTGCTCAGGCCCCGCTTCTTGAGGACGGTCTTGAGGGTGTGGTAGATCTCGACGCCGGCGCGGAGGGCCTCGTCGAACGTGTCGAACCCCCAGGGCTGGATCATGAACTCCTGGAAGTCGACGGTGCTGTCGGCGTGCTTGCCGCCGTTGAGCACGTTCATCATCGGGACGGGGAGCGTCTTGGCGCCGGTCCCGCCGAGGTAGCGGTAGAGGGGGAGGCCGGAGGCCTCGGCCGCGGCGCGGGCGACCGCCATGGAGACGCCGAGGATG
>CAYMFP010000211.1:0-5594 GCA_964389385.1 uncultured Phycisphaeraceae bacterium
ACCCCCCCACCGCTCATGAAGCGAACGCCGCCCGGGCGGGGGCAGCGTTCCGAACGCCGGATCCGCAGGCCGTGCTCAGCGCGCGGTGACCGGGGCGCGGCCGGGCTTGCGGGTGAACTTGATCTCCATCATCTTGAACTCCTCGTCGCTGCCGGGCATCACGCCGTGCATCTCGAGGGTCATGGCGTCCTTGCCGGTGTAGCGCTCGATCTCGCGCATCACGACGGGCTTCTTGGTGACCGGACAGTTGTACTTGAACTCCCACTCGAGGGTCTTGCCGTCGGCGGAGAGTTCGCCCGTGCCGATCATCATGCCGGTGCCGTGGTTGTCGATCCACGTGCCCTGGAACTTCTCGGAGACGTTGTCGAAGCCGGTGATGCCGAAGCCGTTGTAGGGGCCCATGCCGGGCATCTCGCCCGAGAGTTCGCCCTTGACGAAACGGCCGTCCATCATCGGGCTGATGGTGTAGGTGCAGGTGCTCGTCATCGGCTCGGCGCCCGGGTACATCCACATGGTGCACTCGCCGTTCCAGACGCCGACGCGTTCGGCGAGGTGCTCGTGCATCTCACCCGGGATGCCGGCCTCGATGCAGGCCTGCGCCATCTCCTCGGTCATGCCCGGGGGCAGTTGCATCTCACCGGGGTCGGCTTGATGGCCGCGGTCCTGGTTCCGCTGGCCCTGCTGGGCCGCGTGGGCGAGGGTGAGCGAGGCGGTGACGGCGGCGAGTCCGACGACGCCGAAGGCGAAGCGATTCTTCATGGGGTGCTCCTCTGGGATGGGTGCTTGGTGAGCGTCGCCCCGCGTCGAGCAGGGGCGTGGCGCATATGCACGGACGAAGATACATCAAGCCGACCAGAAGGCGAACGTCCTTCGGAACATACCGCGCGCCGGTTTGGTCGCCGGATTCGAACGCGGGAAAGACACCTCATGAGCCCCGGTATCTTCCGGCGCCGGATCGGGCTGCCCCGCGCGTGAACCGCCGGAGGATCAGCGTTGCGGGAGCCGGGGTTCGTTCGAAGGCTTGTGGCCGAGTTCCTTGAGCACGGCGTCGGCCTTGCGGCGTCCGCTGGCGATTGCCCCCTCTATGGAGGGGTTCTCAAGGTAGTCGCCGGCGAGCCAGACGCCGTCGGCCGTGCGCCGCGGCACGGCGAGCCCGCCGCCCAGGCTGAACTGCCGGGGCAGGGCACGGGGGATGCGGTAGACGCGGAGGAGCTTCCACGCCCGGACCTGCCCGCCGAACCAGCGCGTCATCTGCTCCCGTACGGCCTTATCAAGGGCGGCGTCGTCCTCGTACGGGGGCATGCCGACGACGGTGCAGGAGATGAGGTGGGCGCCGGGCGGGGCGTAGGGCGGCTGCACGAGGCTCGGCACGCACATGTGGTTCACCGGGCCTCCGGGGTCGTCGCCCCGGAGGACGAGGATCGGCTCGCGGACCGGGGGCTGCTCGGCGGCGTAGTAGACGGTTTCCGTCTGGTTCCAGGTGATCTTCTCGAGAGACTCGATTTCCGGGCGCATCGCCGCGGCGGTGGCGGCGTCGGTCGCGAGGACGACGGCCGAGCAGACGAGGCGTTCGCCGGCGGCGGTCCGGACGAAATCGGGCCCGATTTCGGCGACGGGCGTGCGCAGGCGGAGGCTGCCGGCGGGGAGGCCGGCGGCGAGCTGCTCGGCGAGGGCCCGCATGCCGCGGGCGGGGAGGGTCGCGTCTCCGGCGCGGAAGCGATCGAGGACGAAGTCGCAGAAGGCGCGGGGGGTGTCGAGCCTGGCGTCGAGGAAGACACCGCCGAGGAAGGGGCGGTAAAAACGCTGCATCGCGGGCTTGGAGAGGTGGGCTCGCTCCAGGTACTCGCGGGTTGGCGGCGTGTGCTCGCCGCGGCGGATGTTCTCCAGGTGCTGCCGGGCGTGCTTGGCGAGCCGGAGGGAGCGGAGGGCGTCCGCCGGGCCGACGGGCGGGGAGAGCAGCGTCCTGGCGAAGTCGACCGGGCGGCGGCACGGGTCGGCGATGCGTTTGAAGCGGCCGCGGACGCGGGTGAGGGCGCCGGGGTAGAAGGGGCGGAGGCCGAGGGCCTGAAGGTCCAGGGCCTCGGCGGCCTGCTCGTAGCTGGTCAGGAAGATCTGGAAGCCGCGGTCGAGGATGAAGCCCTGGAAGTCGTCGGAGCGGGCGCGGCCGCCGACGCCGTCGGAGGCCTCGAAGACGACGAAGGGCATCCCCCACTCGTGCAGGCGTTCGGCGCAGGCCAGGCCGGCGAGCCCGGCGCCCACGATGCCCACCGGCGGATCGTGGTCGTGATCGGGCCGGAGCATGCCTGCAATGTACCGCGCGGGGAGGGCGGCGGATGCGGAATCGGGGGGCGGCGGGCGGTTCGGGATGGGACGGCGGGGCCGTCGCCGGGGCGGTCCGTCCGGGCAGAAGCGGGAGACGGAGAGGCGGGCGGGGCCGGGTGCGAGCACAGGTGGGCCCGGGGGCGCGGGACCCCCCCGGCGGTTTGGCGCCGCCGGCTCGTCGGCAACGAGGGGAGACGGCTAGAGCTGGTCGAGGAAGCGGAGGTCGTTCTCGAAGAGCATGCGGATGTCGGGGATGGCGTGCTTGCCCATCGCGATGCGCTCGATGCCGAAGCCCCAGGCGAAGCCGGTGTAGACCTCGGGATCGATGCCGCACATCTCGAGCACGGCCGGGTCGACCATGCCGCACCCGCCGAGTTCGATCCAGCGGGCCGGCTCGTCGGGCTTGAGGGCGATCTTCATGTCGAACTCGGCCGAGGGCTCGGTGAAGGGGAAGTAGCTCGGGCGCAGGCGGACCTCGGCGTCCGGGCCGAAGAAGGCGCGGGCGAAGTGGAAGAGGGTGCTCTTGAGGTCGACCATCGACACGCCCTTGTCGATGTAGAGGCCCTCGAGCTGGTGGAACATGAACGAGTGCGTCGCGTCGACCGTGTCCGGGCGGTAGACGCGCCCGGGGCTGACGACCTTGATGGGGGGCTGGCCGCCGGCGGCGATCATCGCCTCCATCGTGCGGATCTGCACGGTGGAGGTCTGCGAGCGCATCATGCGGGGGCGGGTCGTGACGCGGGGGTCGTCGACGTAGAAGTTGTCGATGGGGTCGCGGGCGGGGTGGTCGGCCGGGATGTTGAGCTTGACGAAGTTGTGCTCGTCGTCCTCGAGTTCGGGGCCGACGGCGACCTCGAATCCGAGGCGGCCGCAGACGTCGACCAGCTCGTCGATCGTGCGGGTGATGATGTGCCGGCGGGCGAGGGCTCGGGATTCGACGATGCCGGGCTCGGTGACGTCGATGAGGGCGACGTCCGGCGAGGGACCCGAGGCCGCGGCGGCCTGCCTGGCCTTGAAGGCCTCCTCGAGCCGGGCCTTCGTCTCGTTGAGTCGCTGCCCGACGGAGGCCTTCTGCTCCTTCGGGACGTCCTTGAGCATCGGCATGAGGGCGCGGAGGCGTCCTTTGGTGCCGAGGTAGGCGATGCGCCACTGCTCGACGGCCTGGGCGTCGGCGGCCCGCTCGAGTTCGGCGAGGCCCTGCGTCTCGATCTCTTGAAGCTGTTCCAGCACGGGGGCGAGTGTAGGGGACGCGGGGGACGCTCGTGAGCGGAGGCCGCTCCTGGTGAGGAGGCGCGGGAGCCAAGAGCGATCGGGGCGGCCCGGGGCGTTCAGGGCGCGGAGGCCGCAGGGGCATCGACCGGGATGACGAACGCGTGGACGAGGACCATGTGCCGGAGGCCGCGCTCGGCCTCCCGGCCGAAGGGGATGGCTTCGGCGACGTACAGGCCTTCACCATCGAGCGGGCGGGTCTGACGCGGCACGAGGAAGCCGCCGGAGTCTTCCGCACGGACCACTTCGAACTGGACCGTGGGCTCCGGGGCGGCAGCGTCGGCGAGGGCCCAGATGCTGAGGCTGCCGATCTGGAGGGCCGCGGGCTCGCCGGAGTTCAGTTGGAGCTTCGGCCCGGCGAGGATCTGGGCCTCGCCCCGCTCCACTGCTTCACGGAGGGCCGCGGCGTCGCCGCGGACGTCGGACGACTCCCCGCGGGCCAGCGCCCGAAGCCGGGGTCCAGCGGCGGCGGGTTGGACCGCCAGGACATCGATCATGAGGACGACCTGCGGGATCGCTTCCCCCGCGGCTCGGCGCTCCGGCGCGGCCGCCGGAGCGCGGGCGGGCGGTGCGGCGCAGGCGGAGAAGACCAGGGGCAGGACGAGGAGGACCGGGATCCGTCGCATGGGGGCACCTCGTTCGCAGCGGAGCGGATCACGGCCTGCCAACGACAAAGCCCCGGCTTGGGGAGCCGGGGCTTTGGGGTGTGGTCCGGATGGCGGGCCGTCCCGGAGGGACGCGGCTCCGGGGCGGAGCCGGCCGCGGATTACTCGGAGGCCTGCTCGGCGGCGTCGGCCTGCTGCTCCTCGGCGGCGGGCTTGGCCGCGGAGCCGCTCTTGCGGAGCTTGGCGGCGTAGGCGGTGCGGCGGTCGGCGGTGCGGCGGCGGGTGGAGGGGCGGCCGCCGATCTCGGGGCCCTCCTCGGCGCCGACGAACTGGATCAGGACGATCTCGGCGGCGTCGCCGATGCGGTGCTGGCCGAGCTTGATGATGCGGGTGTAGCCGCCGGCGCGGTCCTGGTAGCGCGGGGCGACGTTCTCGAAGAGGTGCTTGACGACCTTGGGGGCCTTGCGGAGTTCGCCGTAGCGGTTGCGCTCGGTCTGGTCGGTGTCGGGGATGTCGAAGAAGGCGCGGGCGCGGTCGCGGAGGTTCTCCACGTGCTCGCGCTCCTGGTCGGTGGCGCCCTTGGGGAGGTAGTTCCAGGTGAAGGCGTGCTTGTCCCCGCCGAGGGCGGCGATCACCTGGCGGCGGGCGTGGAGGTCGCCGCGTTTGGCCTTGGTGACGAGCTTCTCGACGAAGGGCTGGAGGACCTTCGCCTTGGGCATGGTGGTGGTGATCTGCCCGTGCTCGAGCAGGCTGACCGCCATGTTGCGGACCATGGCCGTGCGGTGGGCGGTGGTGCGGTTGAGTCGGCGGCCGGCCTTGCGGTGACGCATGATGGGAGCCTTTCCCGGGGCTGCGGTCTGAGGGAGCGTCGGCGTCTGGGCCGACGTACCCCGGCGTCGGCGCGGGGGCCGACTCTCTCGGAAAGCCCGGCCGCTCCGGGGTGGGGCGGGCGGGGTCGACATTGTTGGCCGGCTGGCCCGTCGGGGCGAGCCGGCGGAGGGGGAGCCGGCACGGCGTGCCGGCCCCGCTGGCTCAGGCGACGGAGCTGACCTGGTACCCCTCGGGGAGGTCCATGCCGAGGTCGAGGCCGATGTCCTGGAGCTTGCGCTTGACCTCGCGGAGGCTGGTGCGGCCGAAGGAGCGGAGCTTGAGCAGGTCGCTCTCGGTCTGCTGGACGAGCTGGGCGACGGTGTCGATCCGGGCGGACTCGAGGCAGTTGGAGGCCCGGACGGAGAGGTCGAGCTCGCTGATCGGCATGTTGAGCTTGCGGATCAGCTCCTCGTCGACGCCGGCGGCGGCGGCGGCCTCCTCGGAGACGCGCTCCTGGCCGATCTCGAAGTACTGGACGAAGGGGTTGAGGTGCTTGCGGAAGATCTTGGCGGCCTCGACGAGCGCCAT